>CAYXHK010000377.1:0-1500 GCA_964464665.1 uncultured Syntrophomonadaceae bacterium | reverse complement strand
GGCGATTTCTATGTTGCGTTCCACTTAGCCGGTGAAATTGGCGGCCTAGTGGCTATCGTTGGTGTTTTATACTTCATTTATCGTCGTTATGTTACAAAACCGGATCGGCTGAATGATACCCGGGAAGAAGACGGCTGGGTTTTAGCCCTGATCCTGACGATCATGGTGGTTGGTTACTTTATTGAAGGCATGCGGATTGCAGGCCAGCTGATTACTTTAGGCGGCGGAAGCATCACCGCTTATGCGCTTGAAGCATTGGCCCCGGCTGATAAAGTGCCCCATTTTGTCGGTTGGTTTTTGGCAACTAACTTATTTGCCAACTTTCCTCTGGATACCATCACCGTTTGGCATCGGATGCTCTGGTGGTTCCACATGTTCACCGCTTTCTTGTTCATCGGTCTGATTCCTCAAACCAAACTATGGCATATCTTTGGCGGCATGTTGAACTACTACTTCCGTAATTTGGGTCCGAAGAATACCGTAAAACCGATTCCGAACATCGAAGAAGCGGAAACCTTTGGCGTAGAAGCGATTGAAGAATTTACCTGGAAAGACATGCTGGATTTCGACGCCTGTATCCGTTGCGGCCGCTGCCAGGATAACTGCCCGGCATACCTGACCGGCAAAGAACTTAATCCCAAGATGTTGATCCAAAACCTAAAAACCCATTGGCTGGAAAAAGCCCCGCATCTGCTGGCCCAGCAGAAAGCAGCCGCTTTGGCTGAAGGCGCTGGCGAAGCAGTAGGCGCTATGTCTGATGAAGGCTATGTTGACGTAATGGATAAAGCCATGATTGGCGACGTAATTACGGAAGACGTGATCTGGGCTTGCACCAACTGCCGCGCTTGTATGGAAATGTGCCCCATGTTTATTGAGCATATTCCAAAAGTTGTTGATATGCGGCGGAATCTGGTCATGTGGCAAAGTTCCTTCCCGTCGGAAATGCAGATCGTATTCCGGGGCATGGAAAATAACAGCAACCCGTGGAATGTTGGTTGGGCGGATCGGGATAAATGGGCGGAAGGTCTGGATGTTCCACTCTGGTCGGAAATTCCGGAAAATGAACGCTCGGATTACTACCTCTACTATGTAGGCTGCTCCGGCGCTTTCGACGATCGGAACAAAAAGATCTCTAAAGCCATGGTCCAAATCTTTAAGCAAGCCGGGATTAAATTCGCTATCCTCGGTACGGAAGAAAAATGCTGCGGAGATTCGGTCCGGCGCTTAGGAAATGAATATCTGTTCTACACCATGGTCACCGAAGCGGTTGAAACGATGAACGGGTACGACGTGAAGAAAATCATCACCGCTTGCCCGCACTGCCTGAACACCCTGAAAAACGAATACCCGCAATTTGGCGGAAACTATGAAGTTATCCACCACACCGAGTTCATTGCCGGCCTGATTAAGAACGGCAAACTGAAACTAACCAAACCGCTCGGCAAGAAAGTAACCTATCATGATTCCTGTTTCCTCGGCCGCGCCAATGACGTCTACGAT
>CAYXHK010000376.1:0-1506 GCA_964464665.1 uncultured Syntrophomonadaceae bacterium | reverse complement strand
TCCCATAAAATCGGGCACTTGATCCGGGTACTTATAGGATTTTACGATCATGGTCAAATTAATGATAAAAATAATTGCTAAGAATACACAGACAACATAACCAAGGCCGGCTAATATTTTTCCTGAACTTGATTTTTTACTGATTTGTCCCCCGCCCTGGCCCTCTGAAATTCCCCCCATACTTCATTAATACTCCTTTCCGGAAAGTATTATTTTAAGAATATTCATAACCCCGTTTATTTAGGATTTTCTGCTCCGGATTCTCTAGTTCTTATATCGGCAAAAACGGCGATAATTTTACAAGGAAAATGAAAAGAAAAAATTATTTTATAAAGCAAGCAGAACCCGCCAACGAATATCTTTAATAATTAAAAAAGACTGCGCGAAAAAAATTTCGGCAGTCGGACGATCATATCACCTGGAAGTGATTTAGACTCCTGACTTTGCGCCCCACCCTTTCAGATGGTTTGCCTTTATAAGTCAATATTGAAATTTTTAATAATAGGTTTTTGCCGGTGATTAATAATTTGAAATGATACTACACTAATGATTATTATTTTGTATGTGTTTCTGTTACTAGTATATGCTATAGTTTACCATCTAGTCAATATGTTTTGTGCTCGATGTTTTAATTATTTATATTGTGTAACTTTTAGTTTATGCTGCCCGGAAAAATGGTCACCAAGCTTCCGTTACTCCGCCCAAGCGAGACGCACAAAGTCCATTGGCGCGGTTTCGGCTGCGGTCAGGACTCAAACTCCACAGGCAAAAAATTGAATTGACTTACTCTCTAAGGTAGTAATACAATTTTTATAGAAGATACTTTCAGATATTTTTAATTTTTCTGTGCATTTCTACATTGTCTGCATTACCTACATTGTCTACATTCTATGCATTATCTGAAACTATACATCTTGAATCTCCCATTCAAAAGAATCGAATCTGCCTTTGCCCAAATTGGTCTAATTGAGAAGGGAGGGTGAGTTAATTGAAATCGCTTTTGGTAGATTACGAAAAGTGTGTCAGCTGTCACACCTGCGAACTGGCCTGTGCTGTGGCGCATAGCCGAGCAGGATCCTTAACGGGCGCCGCGCTTTCCGGCGAAAAACCAGAGATCCGGATACACGTACAGGAAAGCGGAAGCGTAAGATTCCCTTTGCAATGCCGTCATTGCAGCGACGCTCCCTGCATCAACGCCTGCATCAGCGGGGCTCTGTACCGGGACGAAAAGACAAGAGCGGTGCTTTGCGATGTCACCAAATGCATAGGCTGCTGGATGTGTGTTATGACCTGTCCCTTCGGCGCCGTCACCGCTGGCCGGACCCACACCGCGCTTAAATGCGACCTCTGCCTTGGCACTGGCCAGCCGCCGGCCTGCGCGGCCGCCTGCCCGACCCAGGCCATCCGCTGGGGCGAGCCGGCAGATTTCACGGCCCGCCGGCAAAAAGATTTCATTGTTAATTACTTGAACGGGGGAGGTGCTCAATCATGAAGAATCAGGAGAAA
>CAYXHK010000375.1:0-1530 GCA_964464665.1 uncultured Syntrophomonadaceae bacterium | reverse complement strand
AATCTGCTGGTTGAGGGCGTAGTCGAGGCTCTGCAAAAATCCAAGGGGATCAAAATTTATATCTGCAATGTGATGACCCAGCCGGGGGAGACCGATCATTTTACGGCTGCGGATCATTTGCGGGTGCTTTTAGAGCACGGCGGCGAAAATTTCATCGATTATATCATTGTGAACGGCCAAGCGGTCAAGAGCGACAAGCTGCAAAAGTATGAGTTTAAGGGGGCCTATCCCGTGCCGATCGACCAGCGGGATCTGGCCGGTCTGGGGGTCAGGGTGGTCCGCGGGGAGCTATTGGATGAGAGCGACATGGTTCGACACGACCCGCACCGTTTGGCCGAGACCGTGATTAAACTGGTGCTGCGGAACCGTCTGCTGAAGAAGGAGTGAATAGAACGTTTGCCACGTTCGGCAAAAGTTGAATTTGCCGTCTGCTGCGGAATCGTCTGTTGAAGAAGGAGTGAATAGAGCGATGGCTACCGGCTCTTTTTCCAGTCAGGTGAAAATTGAGCTCGCCCGAAGCCTGCCCGAAAAAAACTGCTGCCGTTTAGCCGAGTTTTCCGCTTTGCTGCGCACCGGCGGGATTTTGGGGATCAGCCGGACCAGTGCCGGCCAGCAGGTGTCGCTGTATTTTTCTACTGATAACGCGGCAGTCGCCCGGCACGTGTTTCGGCTGGGTAAGGAGCTTTATGCCTGGCCGGTTGAGATCCGGGTGCGTCGCCAGGAGCGCTTAAAGAAAGATAACCGTTATCGGGTACGGTTGCTGATTCCGGAAGAAAGCCAGAATGAATTGCGGGAAATGGGGATTTTAAAAGGCCGGCGGGTGATGGATGGGGTCCGCGCTTCCCTGGTGAAGCGACAGTGTTGTTTGAGGGCCTATCTGCGGGGCGTTTTTCTCGGCTGCGGTTCGGTAAGCAACCCGGAAACCAGTTATCATTTGGAATTGGTTTTGAGCAGCGAGGGGTATGCCCAGGCTATTGTAAATCTACTGCAACGGGTGGGGCTGCAGGCTCGGATCATTAAACGCAAGCAGACGCAGGTCGTCTACTTGAAAGAAGCGGAACAGATCGCCAGTCTGCTGCGCCTGATCGGAGCGCACGGGGCCCTGCTGCGTTTAGAGGACGTGCGGGTGATGAAGGACATGCGCAATCAGGTGAACCGTCTGGTGAACTGCGATACGGCCAATCTGGAAAAAGCGGTCAGTGCCGGGCTGCGGCAGGTCCGCGCTATTCAATATATCATCGCTGAGGCCGGGCTGGATCATCTGCCGGCGTCATTGAGGCAAGTGGCGGAGCTGCGTTTAGAGTACCCGGAAGCCAGTTTGACAGAACTGGGGAGTCTGCTGGATCCCAGGCTGGGTAAATCCGGGGTAAATCATCGGCTGCGGCGTCTGGCCGAAATCGCGGAGCAGCTGGGGATGCCGGCGGATCAGCCATAATCGCGGATAATATAGAATGTCAACAACGGAGTAGCGATCTATATCCCAGTTTTAACTTAAATAGGATATTAATTTTACATTGAGGAATAGAGTGC
>CAYXHK010000374.1:0-1531 GCA_964464665.1 uncultured Syntrophomonadaceae bacterium | reverse complement strand
TTACCCTAATTTATTTTGCGAGGTGGAGACTGCTATGAATGAATTAGAACAGAAGGCATACATTTTCGGGGCGATATTTGCCTTGTCCAACAAGTTGCAGGTGCTTGGGGATAATTTTGATGAAAATATCACGATCAAACAGTGGCTTTTCCTGGTTGGTGTTTCGAAATTCAGCGAGCCACCGACTGTAAGTGAAGTAGCCAACCATGTCGGTTATTCACGGCAAAATGCCAGGCGAATGGCGGACGCGTTGCAGAAACGAGGCTTTGTAACCATAACCAGAGATGAAAACGATGCCCGAGCTTTACGTATTGCCCGGACGCCAAAGTGCATAGAGTATTTTACGGGGCGGGGTCAGAGAGAACTGGAATTCCTGGAGGAGATTTTCAACGGATTTGACGCGGAATTAACCGCCGGGTTTTACCAGGGTTTATCGAAGCTTGAAAAAAATATTAACCGGATGATCGATAATGATGATGCAATCGCCAGTGACAGCTAAGGGGGCAGTCGCGTCAGTTCTGATCTTATCGTTTAGGAGTTAAATAGAAGCTTAAAAAGGAGCTGATTATTAATGAAAAGAGGTAAAAAGATTATGGTTTGGGTCCTTGCGGTTGCGGCTTTATTAGTTGCCGGCATATTGATCTGGTTTATAGTTCCCTATTCACCTACCAGAGCAGAATTTGCAAGATTGACCAGAGTCGATCAAATGCTTGAAACGCCGACCCCAAAAGGGATCTTTACGAGCGAGGATATAGCAGGACTGCCCCAGACAGTGCAGAGGTACTTTCAGTATTGTGGATATATTGGTACACTCAAAATGTCAAATATGTACGTCCATTTTAACGATGTTGATTTTGTCCTGACCCCAGACCGGCCAAAGCTAAAAATAAGATATACCCAACACAACTTTGTAGATGAACCGGAAAGAATCGCTTATATTGATACAAGTTTATACGGTATCCCTTTTGAAGGTATTGATACCTACCGAAATGGGGCCGGTTCAATGAAAGGAGTTATAGCCAAAATTTTTACTCTGTTTGATCAAAGAGGGGAAGCGATGGACCAGGCCAGTCTGGTTACCTGCTTGGCGGAAAGTCTGTTATACCCAAACTTTGCCCTGCAAGACTATATCAGTTGGGAAGAAATTGACGATACTCACGCCAAGGCGATTATAACTTATTATGGAATATCAACGAGCGGTATCTTTACCTTTAACGATGACGGCGCGATGACCAGTTTCACCACCAACGACCGGGAATATACCGATACCCAGGGGAATGTTCAAAAGGTAAAGTGGTCGGCAGTCTTTGAAGATTATAGAGAGGTAAATGGAATCAAGTATCCGTCAGTTCTTAAGGCGGTATGGCACTTTGAAACTGGAGACCTTGTATATTTTGATGGCCGGGATATAACCATAAAGTACGATGTGGCCAAGTGAGCTGATTATTTTTATTAACCACCCATGCCTATAATACACAATCACCAATGAAAATAAGGTTTACCGAGTATTAAGGTCTAATACTCTTACTAA
>CAYXHK010000373.1:0-1532 GCA_964464665.1 uncultured Syntrophomonadaceae bacterium | reverse complement strand
CATCGAAGCAATAATACTCGGGGTGCCCTCAATTGCCATTTCCTTAAACAGTTTTGAATATCAGGCGGATTATACTTATGCGGCCAAGATGGCCCGCACTCTTTGCCAGGAAATTGCGGGAGTCGGTATACCAGCCGGGGCGATGCTCAATGTTAATGTACCGTCTGTACCTGAAGCAGATATCCGCGGGATTAAACTTACCAAACTTGGAATCCGGCGTTACGAAGATGTATTCAGTGAACGCAAAGATCCCCGGGGCAAGAGTTATTATTGGCTGGCCGGGGACATTGTAGACGATGACCAGGATGAAGATACCGATGTGATGGCCATCCGCGATAATTTCGTAACCATGACCCCGGTGCATTTCGATCTGACTAATTTCTGTTTAAAAGAAGACCTGCAGCTGCGTTTGCAGAAAATGCTGCGATAGAAAGAGATCCAGGAAAAAGAGATCCAGGAGAAAAATAGGTGCGAAGAAAAAAAGTTTGAGGGGAAATAAATCTAGGAAATAATAGATCCGAGGGGTAGATCCGAGGGGTAGATCCGAAGGGAAATAGGTCTGAGGGGGGCTGCTGGTATTGACCTTGAATTGGCTCTTTAATTCCGTGGTGTTTTGGGTGATTTTTAATCTCTCCTCCATCGTAACCTGGTATAAAACCCGTACCTGGCCGCTCCGCAACCCTTTTTTAACCTGGGTGGTACCCCTGGTGCTAGCCTCAGTTTTAACGATCGTGGACAGCCTGCGGGTGTACGTAATCCTGCAAATAATCATTCTGGTGGCAGTCGGGCTGGCTTTATACTGGCTCTATCATTTTTATTACCGGGGCAAATCGCAGTAAACCGGAAAAACTAGGAGGGATGATCAACATCACCAAGTTAATTGTCGCCATTACCGGGGCCTCCGGCGCCATTTATGGGATCCGGCTTTTGGAGGAATTAAAAAAAGCGGGCGGAATCGAAACCCATCTGCTGATCAGCGATTGGGCCGAGGAAACGATTAAGCTGGAGACCGATTATTCCGTGGAAGCGGTTCGATCTTTGGCGGACATCGTTTACCACAACCGCGATCAGGCTGCGAAGATTGCAAGCGGCAGCTTCTTGAACACGGGCATGGTCGTTGCTCCCTGCAGTATGAAAACCCTGGCCGCGATTGCCCATGGCTACGGCGACAGTCTGGTTACCCGGGCCGCGGACGTTACGCTTAAAGAACGCCGTCAATTGCTCCTGGTCCCCCGTGAAACCCCTTTAAGCACCATTCATCTGGAGAATTTGCTTAGGCTCTCGAAATTGGGCGCAGTGATTATCCCGCCGATTCCCGCCTTTTATCACCGGCCGCAAGCCTTAGACGAGGTGGTTGATCAAACCGTCGGCAAAATCCTCGATCACTTAAGCGTACCACATAATTTGCTGCCCCGGTGGCAGGACTAAGGATTAAAATGACTAAGTATTAAGCGCACCATAAGGATTAAGTACTTAAAAACAGAACTTATGCAGTTGCAGGATAAATATCCCAACTCCATAACCCCATTGTC
>CAYXHK010000372.1:0-1562 GCA_964464665.1 uncultured Syntrophomonadaceae bacterium | reverse complement strand
GATTCCAACCATTATGGGCAACCAGACGGTTTTGGTCTTTGTCGACGCCGGGCATCCGGATATATTTTATGACATGTGGACCGCAGATCTGGGGGACTGCGATGTCTGGTACAATATCGGCTCGGAGCCGGTAGGCAAGATGCTGCACAACAAGGTCGCAGATATGATCAACCGCGGGATCAATTACTGTGGCGCTATGCTGATTGTAAATCCCAATGCGGCCACTAATTATCAGATAGGCATGGAGAACAGCCGGTTCTCCAGCGGCTCGGTTCATTATGTATGCCGGGAAATCCGGGCGGTAATAATGAACAAGCTCAACCTGGGGGACCAGGACAATATCTGCATCATTTCCGGCGAGAGCATCGCGGTGGAAGCCGCCATGCTTGCTGCCGAGGGCAGCGTGATCGCGGTTGAATACGACTCCCGGGATCTGGAGACCATGAGATGCAATGTTGATAAATTTGGCCTGAACAATGTAATCATAGTTGAGTCGCTGGAGGGTGGAGTCCTGGATAAGCTGCCGGTCCCGGATCTTGCGTTTATAGTGGCAAGCCCCAGGATCGGCAGTGAGATAAAGGCTTTACGGGCGGTCAATCCCGCCATGAATTTTGTCTTCTACATTCTGGATTTTGAAATATTAAATTCTCTGCCGACTTTGTTTCGGGAAAACGGCCTGGAGCGCACGGAGGCCATTCATATAGAGGTAACGCGGGTCAACAGCAAAAAGATGATGGAGCCGTTCCCGGCACCCTGGCTGGTCTCGGCCCAACCGGTCAAACGTTAGTACCCTGGCTGTCTGGATTTGGCCGAATAGGATGAAGGTTTAAGCACAATTTACCATCTATTGATAATGGGTCTTATCAATAGATGGTTATTTACTGTATTTGTAAATTTATTAGAACAATTAATAAGAACCCCATTTCCCATTTGGGAAACGGGGCTTTTTTCTCCAAAAGTGATTATCTATTTTAGAGACTATCAGTTTAAGTGTTATCTATTTAATAGATTATCTGTGCGGCGGTTCCCAGGCTTTGGCCGCAGCCTGAGACATACGGTCGATGACGATGGCCAGCACTACGATAGCCCAGCCAGCTTCAAAACCTTTTCCTACATCTACCCGGTTGGTGGCTTTCAGCACTTCTTCACCCAACCCTCCGGCTCCGATCATGCTGGCAATGACTACCATGGAAAGAGCCATCATAGTGGTCTGATTGATGCCGGCCATGATGGTGGGCATAGCCAAGGGAAAACGCACTTCCCGCATCAACTGCCATTTGGATGCTCCAAAGGCCAGAGCCGCTTCCTGCACTTCCTTGGAAACCTGGCGGATTCCCAGATTAGTGAGACGAATCACCGGCGGCAGTGCATAGATTACTGTGGCAAATACCCCGGGTACCTTGCCCAGACTAAAAAGCATCAGAGCCGGGATCAGATAAACCATACTGGGCATGGTTTGCATGGCATCGAGGATTGGGGTGCTTACGGTATTTAGCCGATCGGAACTTGACATAGCTATGCCATATGGTACTCCCAGGATCAGCGAGATCAGAACGGCGACG
>CAYXHK010000371.1:0-1570 GCA_964464665.1 uncultured Syntrophomonadaceae bacterium | reverse complement strand
CGTGGCTTGTCAGTATATTGAAGAATATCTGGCCCGGTCGCGCGGAAAACTAACCCAGGGACGGCCCGAGGAGGCGCTTTTTGTTAATCATCACGGCAAAAAGATGACCAGGCAGGGTTTCTGGAAGATTCTAAAACAGTATGCCAAAAGCGCCGGGATTCAAAAACCGATTACTCCCCATACGTTACGGCATTCTTTTGCCACGCATCTATTGGAAAATGGGGCGGATCTGCGTTCCGTTCAGGAAATGCTGGGACATGCGGACATAGCCACGACTCAGATTTATACCCATTTGACCAAGGGCCATATTAAGGAAGTTTATAATCGTTCTCATCCGCGAGCTTAAGTGTTCCTGACTTTGGCGGCCTCGTAGGTTCTAAACAAGTTTACAAATAGGTCTATAATCTTTTTCACCCGCGGGCTTGAAGCTTCGCGGCGAGCGATAGGTACCGCAGCCTCAGACTGATATTCAACATCGTAATATTCATTATATGGTGTGCAATAACAGCATCATTGAGAATTGCAAATATAACAGCTAAAAACATAACAGATAAGAATATAACAGCAAAAAGGAGTTGACCGTATGGAAATCGAGAGGGTTATTCTGATAATCCTGGACAGCGTGGGTGTTGGCGAACTTCCCGATGCTGACGATTACGGAGATTGCGGCTGTAATACTCTGGGTAATTTAGCCCGGGCCAGGGGAGGCTTAAATCTGCCTAATTTACAAAAGATGGGGATCGGAAATATTATCCCGGTGCAGGGAGTCAGCCCAGCCGCCGAGCCAACGGCGGCTTTCGGCCGTTTGGCTGCAAAGTCCATCGGCAAAGACACTACTACCGGTCACTGGGAATTGGCCGGTCTTATATTGGACGAGCCGTTCCCCCTTTTCCCGCAAGGATTTCCCTCAGAGGTGATCGGTGAGTTTGAAGCCCGTACCGGGAAAAAGACCCTGGGGAATGTGGCCGCTTCCGGTACCGAGATCATCAAGGAGCTTGGGCCTAAGCATCAGGAGACGGGTTGGCCAATTGTTTATACTTCGGCTGACAGTGTCTTCCAGATTGCGGCCCACGAGGATACCATCCCGGTGCCAGAGTTATACTCGCTCTGTGAGACGGCCCGGGAAATCCTGACTGGCCCGTATGGGGTGGGTCGGGTAATTGCCCGGCCGTTTGAGGGACAACCCGGCAATTACCGGCGGACTACCCGGCGGCACGATTATTCTCTAAAACCCACCGGCCCCACGGTGTGCAGCCAACTGGCGGAAGCTGGCTTTGAAGTGATCGGGGTCGGTAAGATCTACGATATATTCGCCGGGCAAGGGATTACCCAATCTTATCCTTCGAAAAACAACCAAGAGGGGATCGAGCACTTGGTTAAATTACTCCGTGATCCTAGCTGGCGGGGGCTGCTTTGGGCTAACCTGGTGGATTTTGACATGCTCTGGGGTCACCGTAACGATATAGAGGGGTATGCCCAGGGTTTGGAGGAGTTCGACGCATCCCTGCCTGAGATTTTACGTCATTTAGGGGATAAGGACGTGCTGCTGATCTCGGCGGACCATGGTTGT
>CAYXHK010000370.1:0-1576 GCA_964464665.1 uncultured Syntrophomonadaceae bacterium | reverse complement strand
TAAAATTAATTCCGTTTGTCCCCTCAGGGGACAACGGGAATTAATTTTAGATACATAGTCGGGGGACAGGAGGGCGTTCAAATATATCGATTTCTTAATCGGCTGGGCTGCAGTCGTAAACGCGGCGAAGGTAGTGATGGCGTTTAATTATATCGATTTCTTAATCCGCCAGTTTTATTATATGTTTTAGTATAAAGAATTGCTTCATCAACTTTTTAAAGGTCATCCCTTATCGAATTTTTGCAGCAGAGAAATCCTACTACCGGTCGATGTAGCAGACAAATATAGCAATCAGACAAATTCTGGCAACAGCTTTAGACAAATATAGTAGTAGACAATTATTAGCAACCGTGTTAGTATTACAAAAAATGAATTACTATCCAGGCATCCCAAGTTAAGGGATGAAAATGGGAACCGGGTGCGAATCCCGGACGGTCCGGCCACTGTAAGTGGGGAGTGTCTCCCAATATGCCACTGGGTTTTTCCCGGGAAGGCGGGAAGTACGCTATGAGCCACAAGTCAGGATACCTGCCTGGATGAGTTGTTGAACATGAGGCCTTCCAAGGAAAGGCCAGTGGTGTTAAGGGCAATTATGTACTTATAATTATGTATTTACTAAATAATATGTATTTACTAATTATGTACTTTTATTGTTGCTCATTTGTTAACTACTCTGGCTTTTTCAAAAAGGCCAGGGTTTTTCATTTTATTTAGATGTGTGCACAAAGCAAGAATCAAAGGAGGACCCGTGTTGTTTAAAAAGTATCAGCGCTGTAAATTATCCCTGACCCGGTTGATGCTCTTTACCCTGCTCAGTTTCTTTTTGCTTATCTCGCTGCCTCTGCTGCAGCCCGCTTATGGTGCGACCTTGACTGCTGCTGAACAGGCCGGCAAGGCTATTGATTTTATTAACAGCCAGTACCTGAGTGGCCAGGCGGTTGATGGGTTTGCGGCCGACATCCTGGAACAGGCCGACGAGGATCTCTCCGGGGATGCGTGGACTAAAGACAATCTGTCCCTGCGCAATAGGATTGACAGTCTGGCAGACCTGCTCGGCAATCGCAATACTTTGATCACTTACATAGTCGCTGCGCAAAACGGAGATGGAACCTTCGGGCCTTATGCCAACGAGTACGGAACCAAGGCGCCGCTGCAAGCTTTAGCGGCAGTGGCGAGCGATACCAGCGGCACGGAAGTACACGACCAGGTCAACCAGGCGATTAACCAGACTGTTTCTTATTTCCGGGAGGGTTTCCAAAGTGGTGCCCTGACTTATGATTCCATAGGCTGGAGCTTTGATTGCCGCTGCGTGGCGGCACTGGCCGCTGCCGGTGAAGATCTTTCGTCAAATGATTGGGTTTATGACGGTCTGTCTTTGCAGGAACAGGTGGTAAGCTCGGCACGGGAGGCTGCGGCAGAACCGCAGCTACATAACCCGGTAAATTTGGCCAAAGAACTTCTGGTGCTAATCGCCGTTGAACCGGCATCACCGGACATAGATGTTCTGGCGGATGGGATTATTGCTCAAAGTGACGTTTCCGCGCCGGGTAGATTCGGCAGCAGCATATATGAAGAC
>CAYXHK010000369.1:0-1588 GCA_964464665.1 uncultured Syntrophomonadaceae bacterium | reverse complement strand
GTAAGCGTCAAAAACTTCACACATATTCAGCAAGCAAAAGAAATGAGAGAATTAACCTGGACATAATCAATGAGGGAGGACTGTTCGGGTTTGACCAGCAATGAACGCAAAGACCTATGGAAAAAGCGCCTGGCTGATTATGCAGCCAGCGGCCAAAAGGTAACCACCTGGTGTGAGGAAAACGCTATTACATCGCGTCAGTTTTACTACTGGCACCGGAAACTTGGAATCGGGCACTTGGAAAAGAAGCAACCGATAAAATGGCTATCATTAAAATACGAATCCCCACTAATGAATATTGCCGAGGGGTCTATAACCGTACATATCGGTAAAGCAGCCGTTGAGCTGCATAAGGGATTTGACCGGGAGCTGTTTGGCGAAATCGCCCAGGTTCTGCAAGCGATATGATCAGTGAAACACCAAATCGGCGTGTTTACCTGGCCTGCGGCAGCACCGATCTTAGAAAATCCATTGACAGTTTGGCCGTACTGGTCAAAGAAGCATTTGAACTCAATCCATTCAGCCCCGGTTTATTTGTGTTCTGCAATCGCCAACGTAACAAGCTAAAAATACTGCAGTGGGACCATAATGGATTCTGGCTCCATTACCGGCGACTAGAACGCGGTAAATTCGAGTGGCCAGCAGCAGACAGCCAGGTCGTTAGTGTTAGCTACCGAGAATTCCGCTGGCTACTGGACGGACTATCCCTAAGGCAAAACAAGGCCCATAAAGCAGTCAAACAACGGATAATTATTTAGCGGCAAATTAGAGCATTTGGGCTAGATTATCTCGGTAATGCTTGCATTATCGCTGTTTTTCTGGTATAATTATATCCATGAAGACGATTGATAATTCAGCTAAAATAATCGAACAACTTAACGATAGAATCCTGGTACAAGAACAACAATTGGCTGAACTTAATGCCAAGTTACGGTGGTATGAAGAACAGTATCGTTTGAGCCGCCAAAAACGATTTGGCACTTCCAGCGAGAAATCTTTTACCGGGCAGATCAGCCTATTTAATGAACCGGAAGATACGGCAAACCCCAAACTAGAAGAACCGACCCTAGAAACCATTACCTATCAGCGCAAGAAAAAGCAAGTTGGTCAAAGAGATGATAAACTAAAAGACCTGCCGGTTGAAGTGATTGAATACCGACTTGAGGCGGATGCGCAAATCTGTCCCTGCTGCCAAGGTCCGCTGCATGAAATGAGCACCCAGGAAAGACAGGAACTGATTGTTATTCCGGCCCAGGTAAAGGTTCTTAAACACATCCAATACATATACGCTTGTCGTCGATGTGAAAGGGAAAACATAAGCACCCCGATCATCAAAGCGGAAATGCCCAGACCGATTTTACCAGGCAGCCTGGCCTCACCATCGATACTAGCGCACATCATGGATCAAAAGTATACCAACAGCCTGCCGCTGTACCGGCAGGAACAGCAGTTCCTCCGGCTTGGGGTTGGGCTGTCAAGGCAGACCATGGCCAACTGGCTGCTGGCGGCAGCAGATCCTTGGCTAAAGATAATCTACGATCGGTTGCATGAGCAATTATTGCAAAGGGACCACTTGCACGCGGATGAA
>CAYXHK010000368.1:0-1592 GCA_964464665.1 uncultured Syntrophomonadaceae bacterium | reverse complement strand
ACTGTACTTTATAAATAGAACCCTCAATCAAATCAGTAGTTTCTTTAGCAGCACCGGCGCTTCGAGCCGCCAGGTTTCTTACTTCCTCAGCTACCACGGCAAATCCTTTGCCGTGCTGGCCGGCACGGGCTGCCTCTACAGCAGCGTTAAGGGCCAGGATGTTGGTCTGGAAGGCGATCTCATCAATCACTTTAATTATTTTGGAAATATTGGCTGATGATTCGTTAATTCCTTTCATGGCCTCTAGCATTTCCTTCATTTGCTCATTGCCCTGGGCAGCATCATTTCTGGCGTTTAAGGCTAACTCATTGGCCTGGTTCGCATTGGTGGCATTTTGTTTAGTCTGCGCAGCTATTTCGGTAACGGCTGCGGTCAATTGTTCGATCGCACTAGCCTGTTCACTGGCACCCTGGGCCAGATCCTGACTGGAGTCGGAAACCTGCCCCGCTCCCCCGGCTACCTGTTGCGCAGCTACATTTATATTCCCCATTATTTCGTTAAGCGAATCTATAATTTTCCGCAAGGCGGAAGAGATGTTGATAAATTCCCCGGGATAATCTTTATCAAGATTCAGGTCTAGATTCCCATCAGCTATCTGAGTAAGCGCTACCGATGACTCACCTATCACATAACCCAGGGTATCAATAGTTGAATTCAGCTCATCCTTTAGTTTGGCATTATCACCTTGATAATTTCCGGTCATTTTTGTGTTCAGCCGTCCTTCAGCCACCTCGTGTATAACCAGGATTGCTTCATTTATGGGTGCAACAAGTGCATCCATGGTATCATTGATTCCCTGCATTACCCTCCGGTATTCTCCCTGGTGCTGGGTCACATCGACGCGGACATCCAACCGGCCGCCTATGGCTGCCTCAGTCAACCTACCGGCATCTCCTACCAACCTCTTTATATTCTCCATACTGCTTATAAAAGCTGGTATCATTTTATCCTCTTCAGAGCGCTTGCCTATTTTTTGGAATGCTTCGAGTACTTCTTCAAAATCACCGGCAGCAATCGCAATGTTTGCGTTAACGACGGAAAGGAATCGATCCCTTATTGCGTTTACATTCTGGGCTGTTTGGTCAAAGATTCCCTGGTACTGCCCTTCTACCTTGGTGGTGTAATCGTTATTGGCCATTCTTTCAAGTATCTTACCGCTTTCTACCAGACCCCCCAGACCATCAATGCAGTAATTTATGTTGTTCTTAATCTCGTTGAAGTCACCGTTGTAGTTGTCGGTAATCTTGGCTGGAATGTCACCTTTGCCTATCCGCTCAATGTACTCCGCGGCCATATTCAGCGGGCCAATTACCGCATCCATGGTATCATTGATTCCCTGCATCACCTTGCGGTATTCTCCCTGGTGCTGCGTTACATCAATGCGGACATCCAACCGGCCGCCTATAGCTGCCTCAGTCAGCTTGTTGACATCTCCAACCAACTTCTTGATATTCTCCATGCTGCTTATATAAGACGGCAGCATTTTATCCTCTGCACAGAACTGGCCTACTTTCCGAAAGGTTTCGAGTGTTTCTTCAAAATCACCGGCAGCAATCGCAATGTTGGCATCCTGGGCTACAATGAATCGTCTC
>CAYXHK010000367.1:1019-1598 GCA_964464665.1 uncultured Syntrophomonadaceae bacterium | reverse complement strand
ATAATAAGGGGGAACGCTGATTAATGGGCGGGCAGAAAAAGTATGTTTATCTGTTTGAGGAAGGACAGGCGGGAATGAAAGATCTCCTGGGGGGAAAGGGAGCCGGATTAGCGGAAATGACTAATATCGGTTTGCCGGTGCCACCCGGAGTAACCATAACTACGGAAGCCTGTATCGAATTTTACCTGAATAATAGGCAGTTTCCGCCGGGAATGGAGGAGCAGCTGCAGGAGAAGTTTCAGGTAGTGCAGGATCGCTTAGGGAAAAAGTTTGGGGATGCCGAAAATCCTTTGCTGGTTTCGGTCCGTTCCGGGGCCCCGGTTTCCATGCCGGGGATGATGGATACTATTTTAAATTTGGGTCTTAATGATGAAACCGTACAGGGTTTTGCCAAGCAGACGAGTAACGAGCGGTTTGCTCTAGACTGTTACCGTCGGTTTATCCAGATGTTTGCCGATGTGGTGATGGAGGTGGACAAGCTTAAGTTCCATAATGCGCTGGAGGCCCTCAAGGTCGAGAAGGGCGCGAAGCTGGATACCGACCTGACCGCCGAGGACCTGAAGGAGCTGGTACGCCGCT
>CAYXHK010000367.1:0-1009 GCA_964464665.1 uncultured Syntrophomonadaceae bacterium | reverse complement strand
ATAAGTTTGAGTGCGTTTTGGAGCGGGCCAAAGAGAAGCAAGGGGTCGTGATTGATGCCGACCTTAATGCGGAAAGCCTGCGGCACATCGTCGATGAGTTTAAACAGGTAGTTTATAATTCGACCGGCCAGCAGTTCCCGCAGGACGCACAGCAGCAGTTAATAATGGCGATTTACGCTGTATTTAACTCCTGGAATAACGATAAAGCGATCGTTTACCGCCGGATTAACAAGATCCCCGATAACTTGGGAACCGCGGTTAACGTCCAGTGCATGGTCTTTGGCAATTCCGGGAACGACAGCGGAACCGGGGTCGCATTTACCCGAAATCCCTCTACCGGAGAAAAGACCTTATACGGCGAATTTCTGGTAAACGCCCAGGGTGAGGATGTAGTGGCGGGGATCCGGACCCCGCAGACGATCAGCGCCATGGCCCAGGAATTACCGATGATCTTTGATCAGTTTATCAACACCTGTAAAATGCTGGAGCAGCATTACCGGGATATGCAGGATATTGAATTTACCGTGGAGCGGGGAAAACTCTACATGCTGCAGACCCGCACCGCGAAACGCACTGCTGCCGCTTCGATCAAAGCCGCGCTGGACATGGTCCAGGAGGGGCTGATTACCAAAGAAGAGGCGATTTTACGGGTGGATCCCGCGCAGTTAAACCAACTGTTACATAGACAGATTGACCAGACCGCGGTCTTAAATGAGATCGCCAAGGGCTTGCCAGCCTCACCGGGCGCTGCCACCGGCCAGGTGGTCTTTGACGCGGACGAAGCCGAACGTTTAGGCAAAGCCGGCCAAAAGGTAATTCTGGTGCGGAACGAAACCACGCCGGACGATATCCACGGGATTGTGATGGCCCAAGGGGTTCTGACCAGTCGCGGGGGGATGACCAGCCATGCGGCTGTGGTCGCCCGGAGTATGGGGAAACCCTGTATCTGTGGGGCGGAGGGAATCTCCATTGATTATCAGGCCCGAGTATTTAGAACCAATGGCCTGGT
>CAYXHK010000366.1:0-1609 GCA_964464665.1 uncultured Syntrophomonadaceae bacterium | reverse complement strand
AAGCAAGGGGACGTTCTTTTTGCTTCCTTTTGCTTCGCTTCAATTACTAGAATTAGCAAAAGAACTAGATCCTAATACTCGGTAAATCTTATTTTCATTGGTGGTTGTGTCTTATAGGCATGGGTGGTTATTTGGAAATTGGAGCGAAAGGGTACCGAAAATGATGCAGGAAGCAGCACGCACCATTTATGTTTTGGGGCACATCCGGCCGGACGCGGATTCGATTTGCGCGGCTATTGCTTATGCTAATCTAAAAAACCGGATGGGGCATATTAACGTCAGACCCGGGCGCACCGGCCCGGTCAATCCCCAAACCCGGTTTATTTTAAATTTCTTCGGGGTGCCGGAGCCGACACTTATCGAAGACCTGCACGTGCGGGTGGCGGATCTCCTGGAAAACCAAGCCCCGCCGGTCACGGTCCCCCCTTACACCTCGCTGCGGGAAGTCGGGGACTTGGTGCGGACGCGCCGGATTAAGACCCTGCCCGTACTGGATGAGCAGCAGCGTTTGCTGGGCCTGGTGACGGTCGGGGATATCGCGGAGAAGTGTTTGGAGGAACTGGCCAATCCCGACCCGGTCGAGGCCGGCCGGCGGGTGCAGCAGCTTTTGGCGCAGCCGGTGACCCACATCATGCGCACCGAGGATTTAGTTTATTTTACGGGCGACGATTTGATCACGGATGCGCGCCGGCTGATGCTTGAGACGCGTTTTCGGAATTACCCGGTGCTCGATGAGGAGCAGCGTTTTTTGGGATTGGTTTCGCGCTACCACTTGCTGGCTTTCAGCCGCAAACAAGTTATCCTGGTGGACCATAACGAAAAGGCTCAGGCCGTCGCCGGGATCGAAGCCGCGGAAATCTTGGAGATTATTGACCACCACCGGCTGGGCGACCTGCAGACCGGGGAGCCGATTTTTGTGCGCAGTGAACCGGTGGGGAGCACCTGCACCCTGGTAGCCAAGCTGTTTTTGGAGCAGGGAATCCTTCCGGACGGCCCGGTTGCCGGGCTGTTGTGCGCGGGAATTCTTTCGGATACGGTATTGTTTAAATCCCCGACAGTTACCGCGCTCGATCGGGAGCTGGCCCAAAAAATGGCCCAGATCGCGGGGGTGATCCCGGAAGTCCTGGGCCGCGACCTGTTTCGGGCCGCAATCGACATGGAAGGCCGCACCGCGCAGGATTTGTTTTTCGAGGATTTTAAGGAATTTGGGCTGGGCGACGAGCGGGTAGGAATCAGCCAGCTGGAGGTTACGGATCTGGAGATCCTTGAACCTTGGCGGGAAGCTTTAAAAGACGTGATGGACAAGGCCCGGCAGTATAACGGGTATGACCTGGTAGTCCTGATGATTACCGATCTGCTGCGGGAAGGCACGGAGCTCATCGTGGAAGGAAAGAATCCGACCCGCATCGCTCAAGCTTTTCGGGATTACGGCGGGGTTAATGTTGAAACCAGCGCCTGGGCGGAGCGGGGAACGGATAGGTTAATGAGCCGCTCCGAGGAACGGGGAGTGGATAAGTTTAATCTGGATTGCCCCGGGGAACTGGGAGAGGCTAAGTTTGCAATTCACCCAGAGAAACGGGAAACCGATCCGTACTCATCCCTCTCGAAT
>CAYXHK010000365.1:0-1621 GCA_964464665.1 uncultured Syntrophomonadaceae bacterium | reverse complement strand
AGACTTGATCGTAAAGAAAATCCACTTCCTTCTCTTTTTCAATCAGGGAATAACATAGTTCTACGTTACGTTCAATATAGGCGGCAAGTCCAATGTGGACCATCTCCTGGGTTAACTTAGCCATCCGGGGAATATCAATCAGCGGTTTGATCAAAGTCTCCTGGCCAATCGCTAAGGTTGCGTACGCGATATCTACCGCATGATCGGCCATCCTTTCCAAATCAGTAACTATCTTCAGGGCGGTACCGATCATGCGCAAATCCTTGGCCATGGGCTGCTGCAGCGCCAACATTGCCAAACACTTGTCTTCAATCAGCAGCTGGATGTCATCTACCAGATCATCCTCGGCAATCACTTTTTCAGCCATTTCCAAATCCTGCTCTTGTAACGCCTTGACGGAACTGGCAATCGCATTCTCTACCAGAGTTCCCATTCGCAGAACCTGTTCGTGCAAAGCCTCCAATTCCAAGTGAAATACATTTCTAGCCAAGTTTATCTCCTCCTATCTTCTGGCTGCCGCTTTAACCAAATCGGCCGGTCACATAATCCTCGGTTCTTTTATCGGTTGGTTGGGTAAATAATTGCTTGGTCAGGCCGTACTCGATCATCTCCCCATTTAAGAAAAAAGCGGTGTTATCCGAGATTCGGGCGGCCTGCTGCAGGTTATGGGTAACGATCACAATCGTGTACTGGTTTTTCAATTCGTTAACCAAGTCTTCCAGTTTGGCGGTTGAAATCGGGTCTAAGGCAGAAGCCGGCTCATCCATCAACAGCACCTCGGGCTGCACCGCCAAAACCCGGGCAATTACCAAGCGCTGCTGCTGCCCCCCGGACAATCTGAGTGCCGAGCTCTTCAGACGATCCTTAACTTCTTCCCAGAGAGACGCTTCCCTTAAGCTCTTTTCCACTACTTCATCCAGTTTAAGTCGCTTCCTTAAACCATGGGCCCGTAAGCCATAAGCCACATTGTCGTAAATCGACATCGGGAAGGGACAGGGACGCTGAAAAACCATCCCTACTCGCTTGCGCAGTTCCACTGGATCGGTCTGCTCCGAATAAACATCTTCCCCATCCAAAAACACCTGGCCCTCGAGACGCGTTCCTTCAATCAGGTCATTCATCCGGTTCAAAGTGCGCAGGAAGCTGGATTTGCCGCACCCGGATGGGCCGATGAGCGCCGTGACCTGGTGTCGCGGAATGTTTAAAGTAATGCCCCGCAAAGCCTGAAAGTCTTTATAATACAACTGAATATTCTCACAAGCCATCTTATTTACGGCTAGACCCGATTCTGGCGTATCCTCACCGGTCCTGGCCGTGATTATTTGCAGTTTTTTAGTCGCCGGCGACTCAGCCAATTTTGATTCATGGCTACCTGATAAAGGATCTGTCGTTTCTTTTTTTGCTTTGACCTGAGGAAAAAACATTTTCATCCCCCCTTCTCTTCTCAAGCTGTTTTAACTTTTAGTCCGGCCTACCAGCCGATTCATAAAATAGTTGGATACCAGATTGATGAATAATACCAGCCCTACCAGAACCGTTGCACTGGCGTAAGCTTTTTGCAAAGAGATCCCTTCCGACGCCAGCACATAGAGGTGAACCGACAAAGTCCGGGCCGGGTCAA
>CAYXHK010000364.1:0-1630 GCA_964464665.1 uncultured Syntrophomonadaceae bacterium | reverse complement strand
CAGAACTTATGCAGTTGCAGGATAAATATCCCAACTCCATAACCCCATTGTCAATAAAGTTGGCCAAAAACTATTGAAAAGTCTTGAAAAACGTCCAGTTGTTGTGTCAAAATATATTTGGATCTGCTGCTCGTAACAGTTGATCCGACAACTGGCGTTGAAAAAGCACCTTACCATTTCGCTTAGTGTTGGGGCTTGTTCGGCGCCTTCTTTATTTAACTGCCAATGGGCATAGCAAAGAAGGGATTTTGCCGTAAACAACAGCTCCACATGAGCAAAATGGGCCGTTTCCGTTTGGGAATAGCAGGAGGTTAATCCTAGATCCTGCTTGGCTGCCCGATAGAACACCTCAATCCGCCAACGTTTAACATATGCGTCGGCTACTTCTTTTGGTACATCAACACGATTACTGATTAGCAGATAAGTATCGCGGAAGGTAGCTGCAGTTTCCTCTTCCGTAAGAACAATATCGGCATCATCTATCTGCTTGGAATAAGTTGCGGCAACAGCAGCAACGGGAATTAACCGGTGTCTGGTAATAATCTTTCCTTTACGGGTAAGATCTTCGTAAGGCAGTTTGATATAGATGTCCGGAATACCCAGTACTGTCCCTTTTCCCAGTACCCGTAGCTTAGGATAGACTTCACGCAGCAGAAAACTGGGATTAAGTTTAACGAAGGTTTCCTTATTGACTACCGGGTCGTAAACTTTGCGATAAAGCACGGTGTTACGCTTGGCCTTTGTGACCCAATCAAACTGATAGTCAACCAGCCAGACCAAAAACTTTTTGCAAAGAAACCAGCGATCCATGGCTACCCATACTTTTGAGGGATTGATGCTTCTAAAATCCTGCAGCATCTGTTTTGCTAGGTCAAGCTTGGTTTGCTTCATGTTTTCCGGTTCATTCTTGATCCAAAAACGCCATAACAGGGGGTATTCAAGGCCATTTTTTAGTACAGCTAGTGTGGACACTAGATTCATACACCAAACATGTTGCTTATCCGAACTATCGAATAACCAGCATAGAAACGGCAGCTTTTTCCCATGAGGATGCTCGATTTTAGTATCGTCTAAGGCGATAATATCGCCATCGGTTAATCTGGTCTCGGCACATTCTTGAAAACGGGAAAGCCGGCCAACGGAAAAACTCAGCCAATTGAACGATTTCGACAAAAAGCGGCTTAAGGTGCTTTGAGTAATCACTTTTCCCGATAAAACCTGCTGCAAAACCGGGGAACCGGAAATATAAGCTGCGCTTCGGTTAACAGAACCTACGTTAGCAACTAATCCGCAGACGTAGGAGAAGGCGATTAACCAGGCAGCCATACCAGAGTGTTTGCGGATTCCGGTCTGGGAAAAGAGTAAGGATAGATCAAATAACTCCCAAATCGCTTTAAGTGTGGGGATGCCTCCCCCATTGCCGGATTTTTTGTTTTCAAAGGACGGTTTGCATAGTTTCTTCATTCTCATCACCCATATCGCTAAAGTAATGACAAAAAATGCCATCCAAAGCGATTATGGGGCTGTTTTGAAAATGTCAAGTCTTTTTGGTTAAATTTGGCTCCATTTTAAAAATATTTTTTGGGGTTGCGCAATTGGAACTAATTTACATCAACTGCATAACTCCTGT
>CAYXHK010000363.1:0-1635 GCA_964464665.1 uncultured Syntrophomonadaceae bacterium | reverse complement strand
GGTTTATCCGAATTAAGCCGAAATACTGGCCTATCAAAAGCAACTCTGCTTAGAACATTAAATACTCTAATTAAGTATGGTTATGTAAGCTGTAACCAACAAAAAAAATATGATTTAGGAATTAGTTTGTTACAATTGAGCGCTACAGTTTCGGAGCGGCTTGACTTAAAAAGGGCAGCCTCGCCTTATCTGGAACATGTTTGGCAAGTCAGTGAAGAGACGGTTTATTTAAACATACGAAAAGGCAATGAACGGCTTTGTGTTGGATGTCTTAATGGCAAACGAATTGTTCGGGTAGTTGCGTTTGTAGGCCATAGTGCACCGCTATATGCCGGCGGCTCCGGCAAAGCAATACTGGCTTTTCTCGCTCAAGAAGAGCTTGATGATTATTTAGAAAATATAAAATTGGAGAAAATAGGACCGGGCACAATTATCAACCCTGATAAACTAAAAAAAGATTTGACTATAATCAGAGAGTGTGGATTTGCCACGAGTTATGAAGAACTTATATCTGATTCCATGGAGGTTAGTGCTCCTATTCGTGATATCAATGGTGCGGTATTCGCATCTATTTCGATTACCGCACCATGTCAACGAGCCAAAGAAGATTGTGAGCAATATATGCTCCTGGTTACTGGGGCAGCCCGGAATATCTCAAAAGAACTTGGGTATTTCCCGCAAGAAAACCGAGATAATCTTATATACGCGTGATAAAAGCCTTTATAGATTATTGGCAGCCTCTATAGGGTTTAATTCACCGTTCTGATATTGTTTAAGAGCCGTTTCCATATTTATACCTTCGTCTGCATAATACAATTTCACTCCGGCTCTTTGAAAAACAGTGAAGGCTTTAGGGCCTATACGATTGCATATCAAAAATTCCACTCTCCGGCTAAGGAGTTCCTTAGCCGATTCAATTCCAGCTCCCTGACTATTATCCGGCTTAAAATTTCTAATAAAACCAAAACTTCCCTGTTCTTCATTCCAAAGGGCAAAATAAGGACAACGTCCAAAATGCCCGTCAACTGACGCCAAAGTTGATTCACCGCTAACACAAATGGCAATCTTTGCGATTGGCTCTTCGATATTTCCTCCAGGAACAGTTCTTCCTTCAGTGTAGTCCTCCAAATAAAAACAATCATCCCGCCTTTCCAGGGCATGCTCTAATCTCCTGCAATGCTCCTGTCCCAGGCAATAGTTGCCCCCACCAAAGCGAATAGCTTTTCCTTCAATAAGAGCTGACGCTATTTTTTCCCGTACCTCCAGCAAGATACGCTGAAAAGTAGGACGGGAGATCCCCATGTGTTTAGCGCATTCTTCCTGTTCCAGACCCAGTAGATCCTTCAGGCGGATGGCTTCCAGTTCTTCAATTTTAACTATGACTTCCTCCAGAGTGGAACGAGGTATTCCTGACGGTTTAAAAACAGTAACCTTAGGTACTGACTCCACCCGTCGGCATTTAGGTTCTCTAGCCATATTGTTCCTCCCAATTTTTTGTTAGCAGTTAATAAATTTTAATGTCAACCTACTTCAATTATATCTTTACCTTACACTCACTATAGCTGTGCGATTTATTATCCTTCAATAAGTACTATAAATTTAATAATTAACATCATTTAAATCAAGGATATATTA
>CAYXHK010000362.1:0-1659 GCA_964464665.1 uncultured Syntrophomonadaceae bacterium | reverse complement strand
TAATATAACCAAGCTAATCGACCGTGTAAAACCGGGCAAGTAAACCAGGGCTTTATAAAGTGATTTGACCTAGGAAGAACAAAGCCACCAGTAGGGTCCCCAGCAGTCCAAAAGTTGCTGATACCCGAGACACTGCCCTCCACCCCTTTCTAAATCTCGCCTGCCGCTGCGGCCGGCAATTTACTAAAATGCTTCCCCCCTGAAAGCGGGTACGGGTCTGACGACCTTATCCGCACTATAAGATATGCAGGATACTGTATACCTTATACCGGAATTACTTTGTAATTCGTGATAACTATCGCAAATTCCTGCCGGCTTTTTCTATTTTTTTAAGTTCAAGGGAGCTTAAAAACGCGCAATTTTAGGAGAAAAGGGAATATAATAACAAGACAAGTCAGTACAAAAGGTTAATAGTTTATTTAAAATTTTTTAAAATATTTAGGTTAACTACTTTCCCAGCATTCCCAATAGATTTTCCGCCAGTACTTTTTCCAGATCTTTACCATCAAAAAGACTTTCCAGCTTGTACCGTTCATAACCCGGGTCGCCAAAGGGAAAATCACTGCCAAACAGAATCCGCTCCACGCCGTAATGTTTGGCAAAATCAGCGATTTCCGTGGAACTGGCCAGGGCGGTATCCACATAAACCTGGGGGTTGTCGAAAAGCCCGGCCCTTTTTAACTGCTGATATCCGCCGTTTAGTCCGCCAAAATGGGGAATTATCACGATAGTCCGCTGATTGATCTGCTTAACCAGATCCAGGGTGTAATGAAACTCGTCCTCAATAATGATGGGCAAACGGGCGTTGCAGACGTGTTCAATAAAACGCTGACAATCCGGCGAATCATACTTGTACTTCGGCTCATTCGAGTGCCGATGCCATTTCACCCCGTCAAAACCGGCTTCAGGCAGGGCAAAGTCGTTCCAGACGAACCAGTAGGTAAAAATTCGCGGCGTTCGCAGGGACTTAAGGTAGGCATGGACCTTATCCCGCGATTCCCGATAAGCGGAACTGTCTACAAACCTCCCGTCATAACGGTCATAGATCTCCTCCACCGGGGAAAACAAAACTCCCCCGTCTATGCCCCCATCGTCCCAGAGCCGGCTCAGCCGCTCGTAACGAAGAGTAAGCCCGCAATGCGCGTGCGCATCCAAAGCCAACATCAAAAATCCGCCTCCTTCTTAATCCCACAGCTCCACTGACTGTGTTCCGGTTTCCTCATTTATGCTGATTAAACCTTGCTCCGTTATTTTTAAAGCTGGTATCACCGGCAAAGTTAAATAAGCCATCGTCAAAAACGGATCATAGATCGTGCAGCCGAGTCCTTGAGCGGCCGCGTTTACCTCCGCGTGTTTCAGGGCCACTTTTTCCGCTGTTTGTTCGGACATCAGCCCAGCGATGGATAACGGGAGCGTGGCCAAGACTTTCTGGTTGCCGCTGACGACCGCCAGACCCCCGCCCATTTCCGCTACGGTTTGGGCAGCCAGCACCATCGCCTCTTCATCGGCCCCGATCACAATCAGATTATGCTGATCGTGCGCCACCGTAGAAGCGAGGGCTCCCGCCTTTAAGCCAAAACCGCGGACAAATCCCAGTCCGACCCGTTCTCCCCGATTCGCGCGTTCTATCACCGCTACCTTCATAATGTCATACTCCGG
>CAYXHK010000361.1:0-1674 GCA_964464665.1 uncultured Syntrophomonadaceae bacterium | reverse complement strand
AAAGGGAGTGTGGTGATATTCACGGCCATCCTGCTGTGATTATTAATAAAAAAAGGGAGGTTGAAAAATGAAAAAGATCCAATCCAAAAAACTGGCGGCACTAGTCTTGGTGGTCTTTATGCTGGGAATCCTGGCCGGCTGCGGGGGCAATGGTGCCCAGCAAGGCGGGACCCCGCCCGCCGGCAGCAATCCCCCAGCACCAACAGCGATCAATGTCGGTCTCAACATGGAACTATCAGGTGGAGTGGCCAGCTACGGCACCAACAGTAAAGATGGCGCAACGCTGGCGATCGAGGAAATCAACAAGGCTGGAGGAGTTTTGGGCAAACAGCTAAACCCAATAGTGAAAGACTGTAAGTCTTTACCGGATGAAGCGATGAGCGCAAGTGCGGCACTAGCTGGAGAAGGAATTGTGGCCCAAATCGGACCACTGACCAGCGGCAACGTCCAGGGAAGCACCCCGATTATGCTGGAGAAAAAGATCCCATTAATCGCCCCGGCAGCAACCGCGACAAATGTTACGGTTGACGAAAAGACCGGCGAAACCTTAGGATCAATCTTTAGGGTTTGCTTTATCGACCCCTTCCAGGGAACTTTAATGGCCGAATTTGCAGCCAAGAATCTGGGCGCAAAAAATGCGGCGATTTACAAAGATGCTTCCAGTGATTACGGCAAAGGTCTGGCTGAATACTTCAAGAAAACCTTTACGGCCAGCGGCGGAACTATTGTGGCGGAGGAAGGATTTGTAAAAGGGGACCGAGATTTTAAAGCAACTTTGACCAAACTCAGAACCAAAAATCCTGATTTCATCTACATACCCGGCTACTATGAAGAAGTTGCTCCGCTGATTAAGCAGGCCCGCGAGCTTGGAATTACGGTTGCCATGGGCGGTCCGGATGGCTGGGATTCTCCGGACATGGTAAAAGTGGCTACTGCGGCCCACCTAAACAAAACCTATTTTACGAACCATTATTCATCACAGGATAAAGACCCCAAAGTTGTGGCGTTTGTTACGGCTTACAAAGCCAAATACAACGGCAAAGACCCGGATGCTTTCGCGGCGCTGGGATACGATGCGGTTCAGCTTTTAGCGCAGGCGATGAAAGACGCTAACAGTACCGACCCGGCCGCTGTTACCGCGGCTCTGTCCAAAATCAAGGATTTCCAGGGAATCACCGGCAAGATGACGATCGATGAAAAGCATAACCCGGTTAAGGCCGGAGTTATCATTGAGTTCAAAGATGGCGCACAAGTGATGAATACCCGGATTCAGCCCTAGTAGCTTGGCATGGCAACCGGAGGAGGTTTGCCTCCGGTTGCCATTACCATTTGTTAAGGATGTGGCTGTTATGCTTGAATTTATGCAGCAAATACTCAACGGTTTATCCCTGGGCGCTATTTACGCCCTCATCGCCCTGGGCTACACCATGGTTTACGGAATCATAATGCTGATTAATTTTGCCCACGGCGATATCATGATGGTCGGGGCTTTTGTTGGTTTCTATTCAATTTCCCTGCTCGGCAGCAATATTGTGGCGGCTATGCTTTTCGCCATGGTTACCTGCGCCATTTTAGGAGTGCTCATCGAAAAAATAGCCTATCGTCCGCTGCGAAAATCCACCCGGATCGCCGCTTTGATTACGGCCATCGGGGTTTCCCTTTTCCTGGAGTACG
>CAYXHK010000360.1:0-1692 GCA_964464665.1 uncultured Syntrophomonadaceae bacterium | reverse complement strand
TCCAGCTACTAGAATTTTTGGCAACATTTGTCGGATTGACAGTTTATTCCGCCAACCCTATAATAATTTACAAGTGGTTGGCAAATAAACTACTAACTGCCACAAATGCAATTAAAAAGGAGGTAAAACTGTTGCTATTGTTCCAGAAGAAACGGCTTCCGCAGATCCTGATTACCTTAGTGCTTGGATTTAGCTTTGTCCTAGGCTTCGGGCTGGTTACCTATGGAGCAAGCACTTACACCGTTGCAGTCGGCGATACCTTATGGAAAATCTCACAACGTTATCAAGTAGCCTTAAGTGATTTAATCAGATCCAACTCACAACTGTCAAACCCGAATTACATTGAAGCAGGCCAAACCATCTATATTCCAACAAAGAAAACCGCCACCACGACCAATTATAAACCAAAAACTACAACTGCAACTACTCCGGCAACCCCCGCCACCAATACGGGGATTAGCGCCTTTAACCAACAAGTCCTCGATCTTACCAACGCGCAAAGAGCCAAAGCTGGACTGTCTCCGCTCAAGTATAATGCGGCCCTGTCCAATGTCGCGACCATAAAATCTCAGGATATGCGGGATAAAAAGTATTTCAGCCATACTTCCCCTACATACGGCTCTCCGTTTGCAATGATGGAAAAATTCGGGATCAGCTATACCTACGCGGCAGAAAACATTGCGGCCGGTTACAGCACCCCGCAAGCCGTAGTCACCGGCTGGATGAATAGCGCGGGACACCGGCAAAACATCCTTAACCCTAATTACAACCAAATCGGGATCGGTTACGCCGCCGGCGGCAGCTACGGACACTACTGGACGCAGATGTTTATCCGCAGTTAACCTAAAACCGACTAGCGGCGTAAGCACCTAAAACAAGACAAATACAATAACCATTAATCAAAATAACCGGGTAAACAAAACCCGGTTTTATTTTCAATAAAAGAATTGGTAACTATAAAACGAACATATGAAACGAATACCTACCGAATAACTAAGAGAAACTCATCCAGCACCTTAACTTGGGTGCTGAACTGAGTTTCTTTTTTGTTTAATCGATTTGTTATTGTTTTTTTCGTTTTTGTTTTAATTAACTGGCTAAATGGCTAACGGACTGCTATTTTTTAAATACTGCCCGGTCTACCCGGTCCAGTCTTTCCAAATCTTCCGGCGAGATGCCGGAGACCGTGATTGCTTCCTGCTGTAAAGAGTAACTGCACTTTTCGCAAACACAGGGCTTTTGTTTATTGAACTTGAGCTCCTGACAACGACCATCCCAGGGAGGAATGGAAAACTCTTTTTTACAGATGATGCAGACTACTTTTCTCATTCCGATTATATCTCTCGATCCTGGTGCGTTCATTTTTTATCCCCCTTAGTCTGTCAGCGTACTCAAATATAGAAGCGCTTTTGAAAGTGATTAATCATGTTTGCCGGGAACGTATAACCTTAGTCTGGCAACGCTCTCTTATAAAATTAACACCTTGCCCTCATCACCGTCTACTGTCAATTTTTGACCATCTTTAACCGCGCCCATGATCCCGGGCACGTTTACCACCGCTGGAATTCCGTATTCCCGGGCCACCACCGCGCCATGCGATAAGAAACCACCGGTTTCCATAACCACCGCAGAGGCTCGAAGAAATAAAGGAGTCCAGCCCGGGTCGGTGGAGGGAGCAACTAGGACTTCCCC
>CAYXHK010000359.1:0-1692 GCA_964464665.1 uncultured Syntrophomonadaceae bacterium | reverse complement strand
GCATCAGCGTTGATTTTCCGCAACCGGTTTTACCTACAATAGCAAGGTATTCCCCCGAGCGGATTTTGAAACTGACATCGTCGAGGATGGCCGGCCCGTCTTTGCTATAACGAAATGTAAGATGGTTTACTTCCACATTACCCGAAAGGGTGGTTAAAATCTTTTTGCTTTCGCTGTTTTCCGGAATTGCGTCCAGGATCGGTTGGACCATTTCCAAAAGGGGCTTGATCCCGGCAACCGTCATGGCAACACCCCCCAGTGCCATAATGGCCCCGCTTACCGCTCCATAAGCTACATTAAATGCCATATAATCGGCAGGGGTAATCCGGGATGCCCCGGCAATATAGTAGAGGATTAGGCTGCCGCCCATGGTGATGAAAGTTGAAATGGCCGGGTTGATCCGTAAAATCAAGGGCGGGGAATAGGTTAGCCGGCCTTCCTCTTTGTAGATGTTGGCCCATTTAGCAAAAGCACGTTTTTCCGCTCCGCCAAGTTTTATTTTTTGCACACCGCTGAATAATGCAAAAATCAAACCGGAAAGCTTTGCCGCAAGCTTCATTTTTTCGCGGGAAATTTGTAGCTGTAAAATTGTGGTGATGATGGAAAACGTGAGCATAGTCAAGATAATAAGGATTCCGGGTACAACAAGCGCAGGCGCGTAATATCCCATTTGAAAGATATATACAAAGGAGAACAGGGCGGTAAGTCCTGTGGTCATGACCGTATTGGAGAGCATATCGCACAGGGTAGTGATGCTCATAATTCTACTGCTCAGCTCACCGGCCGAATAATCCTTGAAAAATGCGGCCGGCAGGGAAAACGCCCGTATCATCGAGGCGCTTTGCACAGATAGATTGATTTTATCACGAAAGCGGGTAAGCATTATGCTTCGGGTAATACCAAAAAGAGTAGAGCCAACCGCCGCGCCGATTAGAAGTGCCGTAACCGGCAAAACATCACTTTTCGTACCGGAGGGGATCACACTATCAAAAATTTGCTTGTTCATAAAGGGCAAAAACATACCCAGCAGGGAAACGAGGAGGCTTGCCCCCAGCACAAAAGCAACATCGGCCCGGGATATGCTTTTGAGCATGAACCTTCCTAAATCCAAAAGATTTAGTTTTTTAGCCGGTAAGGGACGGTAAAAGTAAAAGGCATCGGAATTGATCATTTTTGCTGTCTTTTTATTAATTTTTATCACTTTACCTGTTTTCGGATCTTGGTACTGATATCCGGCAAATCTTGACGGCAGAAGGGCAATCACATCTCCGTCCACCGTACTGCCCAGCAGGGCGCCGACCGCATCTTGCCACCAGGCGCCGACAAGCTCCACCCGTCTGCGCATCACCCCGGTCGGTCGCAGCATATATTCCATCTGGGCATAAATATCGGTGATGCTGTCGGGCACTTCAGGGATTTTGGCGCCAAGGGACACCAGTATTTCTTCAATGGCGCCCCGGGCGGCCTGTTCCTTTTCCTTAACCCTTTTGGCCTTTACACCCAGATCTAAAACGGACGCCAGGTCGTCAAAGGCTCCCTCAAACATCTGCCGGTCGTTTTCCCGCCTGGTGTTTAATTGTTCGTCAAAAATATTAAAGCTCATCGGTCCGGCCTCCGTTATTCACTGCTGACAAGCTGGGTATATTTACCGTCTCTCGCATATAGTTCCTCATGGGTCCCCCGTTCGACCAC
>CAYXHK010000358.1:0-1696 GCA_964464665.1 uncultured Syntrophomonadaceae bacterium | reverse complement strand
GAGGTAAGGATTACTGTTAATTATGTTCCAGCCTTAAGTATAACGGTTAACGGGGGGGCGGCTGCTTTTGAGGTTGCGGCTGATGGAGATATCGTATACTACGATACAACTATCGATGTAACGCAAATGACCGATAATAAGATTACCATCAGCGGGGGCAGCAATATGGCTTATGTTGGTTATGAAGATTCTCCTCCAGGTGTTTTTGCTATGGGAGCAACCTGGGAGAATTGGACTTTGAATATGTCTGAACCAGGCAGCGCAGTTTTAACCATTATGTTAGAAGGTGTACGGGTAGCTCAGGTAAGGATAACTGCTAATTATGCAGCACCACCTCCGCCACCGCCTCCATTTTCTGGCGGCGGAGGTGGGGGTTCGAGTCCCCCGGAAGCCCCCAATGTCATCAATCAGGCTAATGAACCTAACGCATCCAGCGACACTATTCTGTTTCCCAACAATACTACAGAGTCTGGTGGCCAAAGCACCACTATCGTGACACCGGAAGAGATCGCGGCCTTGCTGACACTGGCGCAGCAGCATTTCGGCGATGTGGCGGACGGGGAAAACGAGGCCATTATCCAGATCGTGGATCTGACTCTGGGGGGGAACCATTCCTATGAGGTGAGTCTCGGTGCAGCGGATGCCGGTCGCATCTCCAATAGTGCTATCGACGTATTGGCTGTCAATACTGGGGTTTCCCAATTCCGGATCCGCACCGAATCGTTGAGAACTTTGAAAATGGATGGAGCCGATAAAGTCCTGATCAAACTGGCCAGAATCGATCATGATGGAAAACCGGGCGTTGACGCCGTTCTGGCCGTGGGGGAAAGAATTATCACGGAAGTGGACGGTGTGTATACATTAGAGATTCGTATCCCCTATGAGCCTCGGGAGGGGGAGGATCCTAACGCTTTGTGTATCGAATACTTGCGGGAGGATGGCACGACAGAATTGGTCATGGAGTCCAAATATGATCCGGAGCGAAAAACCGTATCCTTTTTCCCCTCTCATTTATCCAAATACGGGGTGGCCTACCGCCCCGTATTGTTCAGCGATGTGACCACCGCTCACTGGGCCAATGGTTATATCACCTTTTTGGCGGCCCGTGATGTGATTACCAACCCGCCGGGAAGTAAGTTTAGGCCGGACGACGCCATTACCCGCGCGGAGTTCATCAATATGTCGGCCCGGGCTTTCTCCGCAGCGAACCTGGGCCAGCGCAGTTTCCGTTCGTATCGGGATGTCCCGACCAATGACTGGTACTCTTTGGCGGTGGGCTGGTCTTATCTGAACAATATTTCGCCGGTTATTTCTTCCGGGGGCAATTTTTACCCGCAGCAGAGCCTGAACCGGGAAGAGATGTCTACGCTGATCAACAATGTCTCTTTAAGCGTGGGTTTGCGCTTGCGGACGGAAAGCCCGGCTATCCTGTTCAGCGACGCCAAAACGATTTCACCTTACGCCTGGGATGGTGTAGCGCGCATGGCGACCTGCGGCATTGTTCCCGCAGCCGGGGGAGGCAGATTCCTGCCTCAAAACAATTGCACCCGGGCTGATGCGGCCCGCTCCATCAGCCTGATGATGGCCAAGATGCGCTGATCAAAGCGCAGGAAATTATCTCGGATTAAGAGAACGAGGGAGGAATTTATATGCCAGGCGGTCATTCGCAAGCCACAAAAAGCGAAAGAAGAACAAA
>CAYXHK010000357.1:0-1703 GCA_964464665.1 uncultured Syntrophomonadaceae bacterium | reverse complement strand
AGGATAATTATCTTCGTTCCCAAGAGTTGATTAAAGCCGGCAATAACATTAAACAAGCTGGGGAAGATTATGTGCAAGGAGAGCTTCTGGCAACGCCGGGAGCAGTATTAAGTCCGGGGATTATCAGTTTACTGGCCGCTTATGGCATGGATCAAGTTAAGGTTTGCCGGAAACCGCGGGTGGCTGTACTTAATCTGAGTACCCACGTTGTTCCCTGGCAGCTTGATCCCGAGCCTGGTCAAATCAGAGACAGCAACGGGCCGATGCTCTCCGCTTTCATCCAGCAGGACGGCGGAGTAATGGCGGGCATAAAAATGGCTGGAAAAGGGGAAACACCTGTTAAAAACCTGGCAACAGATCTGCTGGAGCAAGCAGATATCCTGCTAATTACCGGGGGAACGTATGCGGCTGGGGGCAATGAGGCGCAGTTGTTAATGGAAGAATTAGGCGCTGAAATACTTTATTGGGATGTGCCGGTTCAGCCGGGAAGCCATGCCGGAGCGTCAGTCTTGAATGGCCGTTTAATCTTTGCCCTGTCCGGAAATCCGGCGGCCTGCGCGGTAGGCTACCAGCTTTTCCCCGCGCAGGCGGTGCTGGCGATGCAGGGTTTGACCCCGCGTTTAAAACGCCTAAAGGCGCGATGCGTAAATGGCTTTGCTAAAAAATCTGGTTCCCGGCGGTTTATCCGCGGTCATGCTTACTGGGAGCAGGAGGGTTGGCAGGTAACAGTTTTGCCGGGTCAAAAGCCCAGTATGATTCGTTCCTTGGTCAACTGCAACGCTTTAATCGATATGCCGCCTAATAACCCGCCGATTGAAGTTGGACAGGAGGTTTCAATCTTACTGCTGAATACCCGGGACCTGATTTAAGCAAAAACCTTTGCTGACCCAATTCTAACGGGATTGGGCAAGTTGATTATAAGGATCTGTCGGAGAAGCGACGGGGTATGACTCATCAGCCTCGGTTGGTGAAACGACAGGATCGGTTAATGCAGCAGTCAGCGGTAATAGGCCTGATTCTTCAGCCTCGGTTGCTGAAGACGGAGCAAATGGCCAAAAACCAGCAGAAGCGTGAAAGTGAAGGGAATCAATTATGGGAGACAACCTGGACAAGGTTGCCGCGGACCAACGGCTGGTGCGTCTACCAGTACGGAAATGGTCCCGGGGAGGAAAAACAGAAGAAGTTCTGGACTGCCTGGTTCGGGAGTTTTCCGTAACTATTTATTTGAATGAGCAGGAAGTAGTTACTCTTTTATGCACCCCGGAGTATTTGGAGGATTTAGCGGTAGGTTTTCTGGTTTTTGAAGGGATGTTAAGAAGCCCGGAGGAATTGACTTCAGTCAGCGCTGATTATGACCAAGGAAAGATTTGGGTAAGAAGCAGCGCCACTGATTATCTGGCAGAAAAGACCGCGAAAAAGCGTTATCTGGCTGCCGGGGGCGGCAAAGGCACCAGTTTTTACAGTTTAATTGAAGCCCAAAATTACCGGCCGATCGATACCCAGCTGCAAATTGAACCAGAACAGATCATAACCGGAATGCGGGAACTGCAAGCCCGCTCAGACCTGTTTCAAACTACCGGCGGTGTTCACAGCGCCCTGCTGGCCTCGCCCAAGGAAGTAATCCTCTACCGCGAAGATATCGGCCGGCATAATGCGGTGGATAAGATCATTGGTCATTGCTTCCGTCAAGGACTGCCTCCCGG
>CAYXHK010000356.1:0-1713 GCA_964464665.1 uncultured Syntrophomonadaceae bacterium | reverse complement strand
GGTTTATTTGGGCGCTGGGGGTTGCAGTTTGGTCGGGACTGATAACCCTTATGGTAAATTATCTGCTTGACAAACAACTGTTTAAAGAGGTTGTGGCCCGATTAAGAACAGTTATAGCCAAAAGAAAAACTAAAAAACAGTTAACCGGCATTCAAACTGATTAAAACAGAAAAAATTCAAGCAGACGGCAGTATATTTTATAAACTTTTAGCGGTTAAAACGTTTATCAAAGGCCTAGCGGATCTATATATATATCATAAAAGGAGAACCATGATGGAATTTAGACGAATCCTTACGTCAATGTCCCAGAAATGGCGGTTAATCTTGACTGCCGGAATAATCTTTGGGATCTTCGGGTTATATTTAAGTATTCTATCAGCTCCTCCAATGTACCGGGCGGAGATGACTTTATACGTATTGAACCGGAGTAAAGTTAACGCTGGCCAGGCACTGAGTACTCAGGATTTAACCTTAGGACAGCAATTGCTAAAACAATTCTCAGGTATATTCAAAGGTCGGGAAGTAACCTCGGCAGCGGAAGCGGTTCTCGATGCCTACGCTGTTCCGAGAGAAGAGTTGGATTCAATGGTTACCTTATCAAGCACTCAAGATTCTAACATTTTAAGGATAAGCGTGGAGTCACCGGATGCTAATTTAGCGGCCGAAATGGCAAATGTGATGGGGAATGAATTTATTTCGCTGATTAATCTGATTACCCAAACTGATTTTATCGGAATTTTAGATGAGGCAGTGGCCCCGCTGCAGCCGGTACCGAATCACGGGCCGCTAAAAACCTTACTATGGACGTTTTGCGGCATTATGTTCGCGGTCACTTTGATCTATATTCAAGAAATCTTCGATGCTACGATACTTACAGCGGAAGAAATCGAAAATGAAGTAAGCCTGAGGGTGATTGGGATTATTCCGGAACACGATATTCGTTAAGGGAGAACGATTTTAATGTGTAAATTCAATCTTTATGCTCATGACAACAAAGCCGTTCAGGCTGCTTATGAAATGCTCACAGGGAACATACATATTTTAAACAGCCGGCAAAATTTGAAAACTTTTGTTTTGACCAGTTGTAATCCGGGCGAGGGAAAAACTACTTTGGCCATCAGTCTGGCGGTTTCGATGGCCGGCGCCGGCTGGAAAGTATTGCTCGTCGATGCCGATATGCGTAAACCAAAGGCGGCAAAGAGATTGAACGAAGGATCTCCTTTTGGTCTTTCGGATTATTTAGCGGGAAACAAAGAATATAATGAGGTAATCGACGAGACAAATATTCCTAAACTTAAGTATCTCTCTTGTGGTTCGTTCTGCCTGAATCAGGTTGAATTATTATGCTCAGCGCGCTTTGAAGAACTGTTAGCCCGAATCAACGGTGAGTACGACTTTGTGATCTTTGATGCACCGGCCCTAGAAACAGTCGTTGATGCAACTATCATTGCCGCCAAGGTTGATGCGACTTTATTAGTGGTTAAAATGGGTTCAACCAAGTTGACAAGTTTAAAACGGGCAAAACAAAAACTGGTAGACCTAAATGCTAATGTTTTAGGGACGGTCATCAATAAGGTCGCGAAAAATGAGTATAAAAGATATATTGGTTCGTATGATTATTTTTTCAATGAGAAACAGTTCTTTAAGGATAAGAAAAAGAATAAAAAGGATTTACTATCTATAGCCGAAGCAATCCTTTCCTCTGATAAATCC
>CAYXHK010000355.1:0-1740 GCA_964464665.1 uncultured Syntrophomonadaceae bacterium | reverse complement strand
GGTAAACAATAGAAGTTGAATAATTCGGAAGACGAGCAATTGGAAGGTGAACATAGGAAGGTGAACATAGGAAGGTGATCGATAGAGATGGAAACCAAGATCAAGATCAATCCGCCGCCGGAGCTTAAAAATAAACTGAGCGAACTAACTGTCATCGGACAAAATGCCACCGATCAAAATGTCCAAAATGTCCAAAATGCCTCAGAAGCCTCAGAAGGCTTTAAAGTCTTGGTCGGCGGGGTAACGGCCCCCCAGGGCTTTTTGGCAGCTGCTGTTTCGGCGGAAATTCGTTATCCGGATCGCCGGGATTTAGCCCTCCTCTATTCGGAGGTCCCGGCCGTGGCCGCGGCCTTATATACGCAAAATAAAGTTCAAGCTGCGCCGATTGTAGTTACCCGGGAGTACTTACAAGACGGACGGGCTCAGGCAGTAGTAATTAATTCAGGAATCGCCAATGCCGGCACCGGGCAGCCGGGCTTGGCGGACGCTCGGCGCACGGCGGAATTAGTGGCTGAGGCGCTTAAGCTTAAAACTGAGGATGTGGCCGTAGCTTCGACCGGGGTAATCGGCATGCGCTTGCCCATGGAGCGGGTTGCGGCCGGGATTGCCCAAGCAGCCGCCAGTTTGAGTGCGGAAGCGGGAAACGAGGCTGCTCAAGCCATCATGACTACTGATACGCGGCCGAAGGAGATTGCAATCAAGGTCGATTTGGGCGGACACTTTATTACCATCGCCGGGATGGCCAAAGGCTCGGGTATGATTCATCCGAACATGGCGACGATGCTGGCCTTTTTAACCACGGACGCGGAAGTTGACCCGGTGTTCTTGCACCAAGCCTTAACCGAAGCTACCCGGCTTTCTTTCAATATGATTACGGTAGATGGCGATACCAGTACTAACGATATGGTCATCATCCTGGCCAATGGCCAGGCGCAAACCCCCCGGATATTAGGTGACGGCCGGGATGCGGTAGCTTTTCAGCAAGCCCTAAACGCGGTTACCCAGTATCTGGCCAAAGAAATAGCCCGGGATGGGGAAGGGGCAACCCGGTTGATCGAGGTGCGCATTCAGGGGGCGGCATCGCTCAGTGACGCGCAAAAAGCGGGTCGGGCCATCGCCGGCTCCAGTTTGGTCAAATCCGCGGTGTACGGCCAGGATGCCAACTGGGGACGGATTTTAGCCGCAGCCGGTTATTCCGGAGCGGAGTTTGACCCCGAGCAGACCACCATCTGGTTGGGCGAGGTGCTGGTAGCAGAGCAAGGAACCCCGGTGCCTTTCGATGAAGATGAGGCGCGTCGAGTCCTCGCGGCAGATACGGTCGTGATTACGGCGGACCTGGGGGCCGGCAACGCCCGGGCCGTGGCCTGGGGCTGTGATTTGACCTTTGACTATATAAAAATCAACGCTAATTACCGCAGTTAGAATTGCGGAGGGCAAAGGAGAGGTTTTGGGTGATGCTGGCGGCGATTGAAAAAGCCAAAATTCTGGTGGAGGCTTTGCCTTACATTAAAAAATTCTCGGGTAAGACCATTGTCATCAAATACGGCGGCCACGCCATGACCAATCAGGATTTAAAGCAGGCGGTAATGACGGATATCGTCCTGATGAAATATGTGGGGATGAACCCGGTCGTAGTTCACGGGGGCGGCCCGGAAATCAATGCCCTCTTAGAACGTCTGGGGATAAAGTCCTCCTTTGTGCAAGGCCTACGGGTTACGGACCGCGAGACCATGGAAGTCG
>CAYXHK010000354.1:0-1749 GCA_964464665.1 uncultured Syntrophomonadaceae bacterium | reverse complement strand
GAATACTATTTACAAATGGGCAAACACCTGGCTAGAGCCCCAAATGGAAGAACTTGATGAAATCGACAAGTTCCCGCCGGATTTCTTCAAAGAATTAGGCAAAATGGACATGATTGGTATTTGTATTCCGGAAGAGTTTGGTGGTTCAGGACTGGGTTACACTGAAGTTTGTATCGGTACTGAGCAGTTAGCTAGAGTTTCCAACGCTCTTTCCATGACTTGGGGCGCTCACCTGGTTCTCTGCGCTGACAATATCAAGAGAAATGCTTCTCAAGAACTGAAAGCAAAATACCTCCCTGGCCTATGTGATGGCACACAAATGGGCTGCTTAGGCATCACCGAACCCAATGCTGGTTCCGACGCTATGTCCATGAAGACCACTGCTAAATTGGATGGAGACAGCTGGGTAATCAACGGCAGCAAAATCTTCATCACCAACGCTCCCGGCGGACAAACCTTACTGTTCTACGCCAAGACTGCTCCGGAACTTGGCCCCAAAGGCATCAGCGCCTTTATCTTAGACATCGGATCCATGCCGAAAGGCTACACCTGCGAAAAGATCCGCAAGTTCGGGATGAGAACCTCCCCGACTGGCTTACTCAGCTTTGACGATGTAAGACTCCCGAAAGAAAACCTGGTTGGCGAAATGAATAAGGGTGTTGCAATCCTGACCGGCGGACTAACCACCGAGCGGATTACCCTTTCCGGTTGTGCCCTGGGTTCCGTGCGGGCAGCTCTCGAACTCAGCTTGAAATATGCTCAGGAACGGGTACAGTTTGGCAAACCGATTGCGGCTAACCAAGCGATCCAAGGCAAATTGGCTGATATGTATGTAGCATACGAAACCGGCCGCTTACTGATGTACTCAGCTTCCGCATATGTAGATAGCCTGACTGACAAAAAGGGCGGCAAAGGCACCATGTTAGATATGAAGGCTGCTGCTTCCTTACTGTATGCTGGTGAAGTTGGCGTTAAATGCTGCTTAGACGGCGTACAAATCCATGGCGGTTACGGCTATTGCTTAGAATATCCGATTCAAAGACATTATCGGGACAGCAAGCTCTGGGATATCGGCGCTGGCACTTCCGAAGTTCGTCGCCTCATCATTTCCCGTGAATTACTGAGCGGCACTCCGTTCATCGGCGGCTTGGCTTAGTCCGTAATTCAAAGGGATAATCGTACTAACAACAGTAAAGATCCTTGAGATCAACGGCGTTTAACCGCCAAAGATTTAAGGGAGCGAAGGATACCGGGTTGCCTGGTTAACGGGATAACCGGTTCAGGCAACCCGGTATTTTATCGTAAACAGAGCCGAAGTAAAACAAATATGATTACATGGGGTGCATAAAATGGCTAAAGTTAAAGTTATTACAGCTGACGAAGCTGCGGCTTTAATCCAAGATGGCGACACCATTATGGTCGGAGGTTTTCTAGGCATTGGATCTCCGGGAACCATCTGTGACGCATTAGTGAAGGCGAACGCTAAAGACCTCACCCTGATCTGCAACGACACTGCTTTTCCGGATAAGATGGTCGGGAAGATGATTGTTAATAAACAATTTAAGAGAATTATCGTTTCCCACATCGGAACCAATAAAGAAACCGGCCGGCAAATGACCGCTGGTGAACTGGAAGTTGAACTCAATCCCCAAGGCACTCTGGCCGAGCGGATTCGCTGCGGCGGCATTGGACTGGGCGGATTCTACACTCCTACCGGCGTGGGAACCCCAGCAGCCGAGGGCAAAGAAA
>CAYXHK010000353.1:0-1762 GCA_964464665.1 uncultured Syntrophomonadaceae bacterium | reverse complement strand
CAAAGTGCTATAATTATTTCGCTTAGATATGTGGGGGTATAGCTCAGTTGGGAGAGCGTCTGGTTCGCATTCAGAAGGTCAGGGGTTCGAATCCCCTTATCTCCACCAAAATTATCTACCATCTATTGATAAAAAAATAGATGGTTTTATTTTTTGTTTTTTGTCAAAAAGGCTTGGATAGCTGATGAAACCTGGGTAACTCTGACTTCCTCCACCCCTGATTCACTTATATATTATACCTTGGATGGAAGCGGCCCTCTGGAACGTTCGATTTGTGGCAGTGAAGCTATTATCACCGGTGCCCCGCAACCCTTATCATAGTTCTAACGTTAGCAGTTCTGGTTATGGTAGGACGCAAAATGTATCATTTGATAGCAGATTAGACAGAACATCTACCATCTACTGCAGGAAGAAAAGATTGCTCCTTAAGCAAATTGACTTTTCCATGCTTGTTTTACCAAAACGCAGTTCCGCCGGCACCAAATAAATGCGTTAAACATATAATTAATCAATCAGGCGGCCTTATTCATCTGCAAGTCGGAAAAGGGTAGACTTAGAAAGACATAGAAACATCTAAAATTAATTCCCGCTGTCCCCTGAGGGGACAGCGGGAATTAATTTTAGGGTTAAAGTAGACCTGTATTACTCTATTTTAGGCATTATATTTTGCCAGTTTCTTCTTAAACCTCCGGGCTACATGGCAACCCGCGTCATTTTCTTCTTTTGCAATCTTAAACCTGGCGACTGGCTATGACATAAAAAAAGAAAGGGCGTTTCAATCCAAAAATTCTGGCGTGTTCTGGCGGAATGATGGTTTCCATCATCAAAAATTGCGACTCTTGAATTCCAGCGGCTATTAACAGCCCTTTAAAGGAACCAGGGGAGCAGCCAAAGAAAACGGCATCCGCCACCAAGTTTTGTGCCTGCTGGTAATCGTGGCGTATAACTGCGATGATTTCCTCCCGGCTCTGCGTTTTCAGCTGTCCGGCCAGGTGAGGTTTTAAATGCAGGTCCCAATATAAAGTTTGGGACGATACAGGCAGAGAGATGAAGCGGTGGCCTAGCAGCAGGCCTAGTAAAAACAAGGCTGTGCGGGTGGAAAATTGCAGTTTAATCAGTTTAAACTTTGCCCGATGATTAATGTAAATATTGATAAACAGCCAACTGATAACCGCTGCTGCAATTAACAGTGCCGCCAGGCAGTAAACTTTCATAAAGCTCAGCCAGAAAAACAAGCAGGGATATATTATAGCCGCCATACTTACTATAAGCAATTGGAAAACAACTAAAATAATTATTGCTGCCGGCAGTGTGCCGTAAAGATTAACCAACTGCCAGAAAAACGGAATAATAGTGCCTGCCACTGAAGGAATCAGCCTGAAACTGCGAGTATAAATCAGGCCACTGGTGAGATGTTTAAAAATCAGCTTCATATCCCCGCCATCCTTTCCAAGCAGTTCCAGTCCTAGATGATTTAAGTTATGTCAGATTAATCCAATCTATATAATTATAACATGTTCCAGGCAAAAGTTATAAGGACGAAAGCGGCTAATCGCTGACGCGCGTCTATTTTCGGTCCGCGGTTTCTAAAAATATGTATTTACAGCCGGGAATTTTTTTGGTAGTATCGAATATATAGATAGCAAAGAATTTTTTCTTTTTTATAACGGTGGATTTGTAGAACTTGTAGGATTGTAGAATCAGTGACCCCTAAAAAATGGCAGGACGGTATGACGGTAGGTAAAAGAAATGCGGTTTTATT
>CAYXHK010000352.1:0-1762 GCA_964464665.1 uncultured Syntrophomonadaceae bacterium | reverse complement strand
CCGAGCCTTTTTAACTTAATTATTCTACAACAAATGCTCCGGCTTATTCAATACTATAAAAATGTGGTATCATGAAACCCGTTACCAGATATTTTCCGAAGCGACCACGGCCCGGTTAAACGCAATTCGTTTATCAGATCGTATATGGATCGTTTATGGGTCGTTTATGAATTATACCTATGGATCATTTATTGGATCATTTACGGCTTGTCTATGGATCGTTTATCGTTTATGGATCGTTTACAAAAGTTGTTTACAAGTTAGAGGGGTTTTTCAGATGACCACCAGCCAGAAAATAAAGGTAGTCAGCATCATCATGATCGCAGGTCTGGTTACAAAGCTTTTTGGCTTCCTCCGCGAGATTTTGGTGGCAGCCCGTTTCGGCGCAACGATCGAGACCGACGCTTTTCTGATTGCCTTCTCCATACCCACGGTTTTGTTCGTCAGTATTGGCACCGCGTTAAGCACGGTCTTCATCCCGGTATTCAGCGAGTATCTGGCCCTGCGCAGCCGCGAAGAAGCTTTTAGATTTGCGGCTAACCTGCTGAATGTCCTCCTTGCGTTATGCGTCCTGCTGACGCTGGCCGGCATTGCCCTAGCCCCGCAAATTGTTTCTGTACTCGCGCCTGGTTTTACGGGTTATGCCTTTGACCTGGCGGTAAAACTAACCCGGATCATGCTCCCGCTGCTGGTAATTCTGATGGCGACTTACATTCAGACCGGCATCCTCCAGTCTTTTGAGCAGTTCATCATTCCGGCCGTAATTAGTATACCATACAACCTGGTTTTAATTGTATTCCTTTTGTACTTAGACCGCTTCTTCGGTATCGTCGGCTTATCCGTGGCCACCGTACTCGGCTGGAGTCTGCAGGTGTTTATTCAGATTCCGCCCATCTGGAAAACCGGTTTTCGAATGCAATCCGTCTTTAATCTGAAAGACCCCGGGCTGACCAAGGTTTTGTTTCTGGCCGGGCCGGTAGTTTTGGGAGCTTCGGCCCAGCAGGTGGTTATCTTCGTGAACCAGGCGCTGGCTTCGGGCATAGCGGAAGGCAGTGTGGCGGCGCTCAATTTTTCCAATAAGTTGTTTTTGATCGGTACCGGGGTCTTTGCTATGGCCATCACGACCTACCTGCTGCCGGGATTGTCCCGCCTGGCCGCTCGCCAAGAATATTCCGCCTTAAAACAAAACGTACACCAGGCCCTGAAGGTTACCTTGCTGCTGCTGACCCCGGTCATGCTGGGGCTAATCCTGCTGCGCGTACCGTTGGTGCAAATCATTCTAGAACGCGGCGCCTTTACGCCGGAGGCTACGGCCATGACCAGCGGCGCGTTGCTTTACTTTGCCCTGGGAACCTTGGGGTTTGCCGGGCAGGAGGTTCTAAACAAGGCTTTTTATGCGCTTCAGGACAGTAAAACCCCGATGAAACTAGCTTTAGTCTCAACCGGGGTTAACGTAATCCTCAGTTTGGTCCTGGTCCGCTGGATGGGTTTAAATGGGCTGGCCTTGGGCAATGCAATCGGTTACACGCTGCTCGCCGTACTGCTGTGGCGGGGCCTGCAGCTTAAATGGGGCAGCCTGGAGTAACCCGCTGGCTCGCCGCCTATATAACCGTTGCTTGAGATAGCGTATGAGATAGCGTAGCCGCTTCAACAAAATCCTAGCTAAGCTTAGACAAAGTTCTAGCTAAAACAAGACACGAGGAAACATTCCTTTTTAAGAAGCCCCTTTTTAAGCGGCCAGTGTCCAAGGCTTATCAAAGCG
>CAYXHK010000351.1:0-1816 GCA_964464665.1 uncultured Syntrophomonadaceae bacterium | reverse complement strand
TCCTGGCGATCCAGGAAGCCTCCCGTAATTTAGGCGGCTGGCGTTTACTAGAAACAACCTTATACGTAACAGTGGAGCCCTGCTTTATGTGTGCAGGAGCTCTGGTTTTGGCCCGGGTGGAGCGCCTGGTTTACGGGGTGCGGGATCCGAAGCTGGGGGCAGTAGACTCGTTAGTCAATTTAGTTCAGTTTCCCGGAACCAATCACCGGTTGGAGGTTGAGAGCGGAGTGTGCGCCACCGAGTGCCGGCAGATTATCCAGGATTTTTTTCAGGGGCTGCGGCAGCAAAAAAAGAACCGCGATCCAGAGTAAGACTAATAATTTTAGGTTTAACCGCAGATGAAGCCTAACAATTTATTTTAAGGTTAACGGAGGAATTAACTGAAGCTAAAAGAGTATAGAATCGTTGATTCACTAATATAAAGTTTAAGTCGAAGAAAACGCTTTTCAAAATTATTGGAAGGCGTTTTTTCGGTTTAAAGGGTTTGCTTACAGAAAGCTTATTTAAAACTTGATTGAGGTGTCAAAAGGTTAAATACTAATCAGCGCCTTAATCATAAAAAAGTTCATTCCTTCGCTAAGCTCAAGGCAACGAAAAGCGTCTTTTGACACTCTAACCAAACTTGTTTTAATGGTCTGCATAAAAGAACTTGAATTGCCTATATCATATCTAAACTGCGGGGGATAAGGCTAACTTAAAATTTATTATCGGTTGTAACCGAAGGTCAGCAATTGAATAACATATAGTAGAAGTTGGAAGTACTGAAGCTAAACCCCAGTTAAGGTTACTTATTGCAAAGCAGCTATATTTTTGGCTATAGCGGAAAACTCAACCTCTATAAACTAATAATAAAGGAGTGTATAAACCAATGGTAGTGTCCACATGTAGCGATCCTACTGGTAATTGCGGTGATTGCTGTAACCTTTTTAATGATCCAACCAGCAGGGCCAGATTCGGAATCCTTAACGAGCAAGCATTCTGTCATTGCCGGGATATCTGCACTCAAGAAGTCCGTCTAATCTGTGCTAAGCCGATTGATTTTACGATTCCGCTTCCGGCTCGCGGCGATGGCTTAAGACCAGGATGTCGGGGGGAAATCATTCCGCTGCCTCCCGGGGCCGAATGCAGCATTGTGGTAACTTGCGCGGATGAAAGGTTAGGAGAGAATTGTGACCGGGTGTTTGCCAATGTGGGAATCCAAATTTTGATCACTTCGTCGACTTGCATGTTGGTGGTCGAAAGGAATATTCCCATAGAATGCACCGAGTTCTTCGCTTTTCCAGATGGAGGGGCTGTCAGCGGCAACGCTTTGCGGCAAGCCTTGAGAACGATTGATGGATCTTGTATTGTTGCTCAGTTGCAGTGTCAGATCTTAGACAGTGGAAATCCTCGGGTGCGCGTCTTTGGTAACATTGTGGAAAAACTGTGGAAACACGAAAACCTCTGGGTTGAAGCAATTAGACCTTACAGCGGGATTACGGTTGACCAGGAATTTGGCGAGCCTCAGCGAATCGGCCCTTGTGTTACGCCTACGGCTGTTCCGCTTTAGGTTTAGTCTTTCTAGCTAATCTTAAACGGAAGGATCATCTTCATTAGATTATAGTTTAGATTATATTTTTTAAGTAGATTCTTAAACAGAAGAGACCAATCAACAAAGAGAAGAAGTCCAAATAATAATAGGGGAAAACCCAAATAAGAGCAGATCATTGGTCTGCTCTTGTTGATTGACCCGGGGGTTATTCCGCGGTTTAGGAGGGGGCGGGGCCGAGGACGTTTTATTTTCTGATGGGATTATGTTATAATTGAAAAACTCCAA
>CAYXHK010000350.1:0-1824 GCA_964464665.1 uncultured Syntrophomonadaceae bacterium | reverse complement strand
CACCACATCCAACAGATGCGGCACATTCACCACATTCTAGCATTCCCGCAAAAAAGCGTCAATCAAACGGCTAGTCTTTCGAATAGATTATAAAAAGACCTTAAGGAGGCTTATGCATTATGGGGGGCAGAATAGAAACCTATAATCGGCAGGAGGCCGTGGCTTATGCCGAACAATGGTGGGATTCTTATAATCCGGTTTACCGGTATTTTGAAAATGATTGTACTAATTATATATCACAGGTGCTGCGGGCTGGGGGAATCCCGCTGAAACGGACCGGCCGGCAGGATAAGGGCTGGTGGTACCAGGGGTATGGGGCGAGCAACGACACCTGGAGTTTTAGCTGGACCGTGGCTCACAGTTTGCTGAACTATCTGGCCCAAAACGGGGCGGGACGGCTGGCCGTGCCGGTCAATTCGGCCCGGGAACTGAAACTGGGCGACGTGATTTGCTACGACTTTGACGGGGATGGCCGGTGGCAGCACAATACAGTGGTTGCCGCTTTTGACGAGCAGGGCGAACCGCTGGTTAATGCCCATTCGGTCAACAGCCAGCACCGGGACTGGCGGTATGAAACCTCGCCCGCCTACACCCCGCAGATCCAGTATAAATTCTTTCATATTATAGGATAAAGTATAAGTTATAGGATAACTAGGCTGACGCAGTGATGGCGGTTGACTTTAATATTTGAAAATTTAATTATGCCGCGATTGATTTTAACTAGTAATCCATGGGTTTTTAGGTTGACATTAAACTTCGAAAGCTAAACCACATTCGCGACCAAGTTGTAGCAAGCATATGGTTCGGTTGGCCTTTATCTTCATAATCTTAAAACAGATTCTAGTAAGACAGCCCTGCTAGCCCTGCATTAGAGTCGTATGCGCTGGCTTTAACCTTTAAATTCAGTAACCTCCGAGCCGGGTTCCTGGAATAATTAGCCTTGGTACAGAATAGGTTTTCTTGGAAGAAACTATTTGTACAAGGAGGATCCGGCTATGTATACAAAATTTTGGTATCAGATGACCGCCGGTAACGCCGCTAAAGAGCTGGGAGTAAATCAGGACCACGGTCTGACGCAGCATGAGGTTAAACAGCGGCAGGTCAATAACGGGCCTAATCGCTTGCTGGAGGTGCCGGGCAAACCGGCTTGGCAGATGTTTTTGGCGCAGTTTACCGATTTTATGGTGATCGTCCTGTTGGTTGCGGCCATTATTTCGGGGTTTTTGGGCGGGGTGGCGGATACCATAACGATTATGGCCATCGTCATCCTTAACGCTATTTTAGGTTTTGTGCAGGAATACCGGGCGGAAAAATCGATTGCCGCATTAAAGAGACTGTCAGCTCCGGAAGCCCGGGTCATCCGCGAGGGACGGGAGTATCAGATTCCAGCTGAGGAACTGGTAGTCGGGGATCTGGTGGAATTGGAAGCGGGCAGCCGGGTGCCGGCGGATCTGCGGCTTATAAAAACCGTCAACTTAGAAATAGAAGAGGCAGCGCTCACTGGGGAATCCGTGCCGGTGCGCAAGCAGGATGGGGCCTTAGCCGGGGATCAGATCGCCCTGGGAGATCAGCGTAACATGGCGTTCATGGGCACGTCGGTTACCAGGGGCCGGGGTCGCGGCCTGGTCGCGTCCATTGGCATGCAGACCGAGTTAGGCAAGGTTGCCGAGATGATCCAGGAAGTGGAGGAAGAAGAAACCCCCTTGCAGCGCCGGCTTGATCAACTGGGCAAGACGCTGGGCTATGCCTGTCTGGTGATATGTGCGCTGGTGTTTGTCACCGGCTGGATGCAGGGCGGCGACCCGCTCGAGCTGTTCATGGTGG
>CAYXHK010000349.1:0-1848 GCA_964464665.1 uncultured Syntrophomonadaceae bacterium | reverse complement strand
GAGGACCGGGGCCTTTATCGAAGTTTAGACCGTAAATTGAACGTTGTTTCCACCAAAAATTGGCTGGTTAAGTTTAACAAGGCGGTTGATCCAACAAGCGTTAATGCGGAAAACATCTTGGTTACTGATGCCAATGGGGTAAATATACCGGTTTCCTATATAACCCAAGCTGAAAACAATTTAAAAGCGGTCCAGATTATCCCCCAAAGCAGCTACTCGAAAGGAGAGACCTATACGATATGGATAAAAAACATCAAATCTGCCAGTGGGAAAACCTTGGCTGAATGGACTTTAATGGATTTTACGATTCAGCCGTAAGCGTTTAGGGAAACGATAGACGACAAAATTAAAATTATGCGCTACACCCTGGGTTCGAATCTAATATTTTTAATTCGTTCGTCTTGACATAACCTGCTTAAAGAATATAAGTTATAACTTCGTTGTAAGCACACAATAATTGAGTCGACGCTAATATGAAGACTGGTTAATAAACTGGCGGCAATGATCAGGATTCAATTTATCTGGGCGCTAATGAGACCGGCACCCAGTGTTTCGCAAAGGGGAAAAGCTTTTGCTACCGGCACTTATTATTTTTGACGAACTCCAAGGCCTGCTCGTATATTTCCCGGTATCTAATTCTTTTTCCGGTTGCCCAGAATGCTTCAAAGTCATCAAGATATTCACCCTTATACAGGGATAGTATTTTTTGGGCTGCTTCATCGCTATTCTGCAGCCTGAATTTTTCCGCAGCTGCTTCGAAAAGCTCGTAATCACACTCAATTTCATCCCGGCAAATACGATAATGCTTTTGGTGGTTTATAATAAGATCCGCAACACCGAAAGAAGCAAGGTCTTTTTTTAAATGAGCCAGGTTTACCCCAATCAGCTTTTTCACATTATCTGATTCGGTTTCTGACCAGATGGCATTGTATATCTGTTCTTTAGTCATTCCTACACTGTCTGTGTCAAGGAGGAAGGCGAAAAGTTCACGTTCCTTTTTTGAACGCATTTTAAGCGGCTTGTGCCGGTCTTGATACGGGTAGATGTCTAATCCGCCAAAGGTGGAGACATATACCTTTTTCGTTTTGTACCCGGAAAACTCCATCATTTTATGAGAAAAATCAGACTCGATCCCATGATCCAGGGCAAATTGCAGAATAGAACCGTATAAGCCCCGGATCTTGAAATAATCATAGATGCCGTTATCGGAACAGAGCTTAAGGTAGCGGGCTGCTAAACCACAAGCCTGAGCATGGTCCTTTGCTGAAATGGCAGCTCCCGTCAGAAGACCATAGGCAATGGTGGGGATCATCATTATATTTGACCTTTCGCCAACCTCGATGGACATCATCGCGTATTTAACGGCATTGGGGAAATCGGATACCGAGATATAATAGCCGAAGAGCCTGCCTAAGACAATAGTTTTCAGGTAGTCGCTTATGTTTTCAAGATTGGAAAGGATCTCATCAATAATCGCTGCTTTGGGGTCGCCTGTGAAGATGAGACTGTAGACCAGGCGTTGGCTTTTGGCCCATTCTAATTGGAACTTGGAAGTGCGGTAGAGGGATGCATATTCAATGCCAAGAGTAAAATATTTTATAGTCGTATTATATATAGGCGTATTATAGGTGGTGGTGTTGCTGTTTCTTCTGTCCATGTCGGCAATGTGATAGTAAATTTCTGCCGCCAAAAGATAAGCCGCCCATAATTCCTCATATCGTCCCGTACTCCTAAGCTTTTGGATCTCTGTGGTGATGATGGCCTCAGCTTTATGACAGTCGCCCAGCATTTGATATGCTTTTGCCGCATACATGCCGATACTGTGCATGTCCAAATACCGGCGTTCTT
>CAYXHK010000348.1:0-1851 GCA_964464665.1 uncultured Syntrophomonadaceae bacterium | reverse complement strand
CTTTTAAGTTCAATGGCGGCCATGCTAAAGATTATGCGGATCCGGCCTACGGTAATGCCCCCGGCAGTAGACCCGCTGCAGCCACCGATAAACATCAGCAGCAGCAAGATTAATTGGGCAGTTGGACTCCACCCGCCGTAATCCGCTGTCGCGTAGCCGGTGGTAGTAAGTACGGATACCACCTGAAAAAGCGCGTTTCGAAACAGGGGTTCGCCCAGCGGGTACAGGTCCCTGATTTCCCAGGCGACAAAGCAGGACGCGATAAAGATAATCGTGCTGTATAATTTAAATTCCGGGTCCCGCAAAAAATACTTGAGGCTGCGGCCGCGAATTGCCTGAAAGTAAAGGGCAAAATTAGCCCCGGCTAAAAAGATGAACAATAAGATTATCCACTGAATAAGCGGGCTATAAAAGCCTGCGCTTAAATTCCTGGTGGAAAACCCACCGGTCGCCATACTGGTAAAAGAATGGCAAAGGGCATCAAAAAGGCTCATACCGGCTAAAAACAGGAGTAGCGTCTGCAAAATAGTCATTACCAGATAGGTAGTCCAAAGGATCCGGGCGGTTTTGGCAACCCGGGGGGTAAGTTTTTCCGCTACCGCCCCCGGGGCTTCCGCCTGAAAAACCTGGTTTGCCCCAACGCCTAACTGGGAGAGCAGGGCGACAATCAGCACGATGATGCCCATTCCCCCCAGCCAACTGGTTAAACTGCGCCAAAACAAAACGCTCTTGGGCAGTATCTCAATATCTGGAATAATAGTGGCCCCGGTAGTCGTAAACCCGGACATACTTTCAAAAAAAGCATCCGTAAAACTTGACAAACTTTCGGAAAAAAGGTAAGGCAAAGTCCCAAAACCGGAAGCTAGAATCCAGCCTATAGTAACTAAAGCAAACGCCTCCCGGTAGTGCACCAGATTCTTGGCTGACTTTGGCCGCTTAAAAAAAAGCGCCAGCAGCAAACCAGCCAGTCCGGTGATGAGAGCCGAAATAATTAAGGGCCTGGGGTCTTCCCGGTAGTAATAAGCCCAGGGCACCGGCAGGAGCATGCTTGCGCCAATCAGCCCTAAAAACCGGCCGAGGTAGGCGAATAAGAGCGGGTATTTCACTTGAGCAAACTACCTCCGTTAGCCTGAAAATACTTCTCAATCAGATTAATGTGCTGCGGCAGGGTAAAGACCATGACCTGATCCCCTGCCTTAATCACATCGCTGCCTTGGGGGATGATTACCTCTTCCTTACGCCGGATCGCGCCCACCAGGGTTCCGGCCGGCAGTTTTATCTGTTTTAAGGAACGGTTAGCCACCTTGGCTTTTTCCGGTACAATAATTTCCAGGACTTCCGCTTTATCTCCATCGAGTAAGGTAACCGACACGATATTACCCCGCCGGATAAAACGCAGAATCGCTTCGGCCGTCAATAATCTTGGACTGACCGCCACGTCTATTCCCACTTGTTCCATAAGATTAGCGTAATCCGATCGTCTGACCTGCGTAATTGTCCGTTTAACCCCTAAGTTTTTAGCCAACAGGGAAACGAGCAAGTTGAGTTTATCATCTGCGGTAACAGCTACAAACACGTCGGAATCCTGAACATTCTCTTCCATCAGCAATTCCGGATCCGCCCCATCGCCATTGATCACCAGTGCCTCGGGCATCCGCTGGGCAAATACAATGGCCGCCAGCCGATTTTTTTCGATCACTTTAACGGAGGCCATTTTTTTCTTGAGCAGGTGTTCCGTTAGATAATAACTGATTCGTCCGGCTCCTAAGATAGTGATATTCTCCGGTCTCTTTAATTGTTTGCCGATAATTTTCTCCAGCACAGCACTGTCGCGGGTACGAACCATGATAA
>CAYXHK010000347.1:0-1855 GCA_964464665.1 uncultured Syntrophomonadaceae bacterium | reverse complement strand
ATCCCCATGCATTATTATTGTGAAATGCCCCGATACCTTTCGGTGGACTGGCTGGAGTCGCGTTTCGGAACCAGCACCCCTAATCTGCCGGCCCCATACATGGTTGCCCCGAAAAGCCCGAACAGAATCAACATGGCCCCCGGGCGGGTAAAATAGGTTAAACCTAGGGCACTCAGCCCAAAAACCCCGCTGAATATGTAAATGACCAGCACGGTCCCGCGGTGCGATAAGCCTAGGCCCAGCAGGCGATGGTGCAGGTGTTCTTTGTCCGCCTTAAAAATCGGCTGCCCGCCCGCTAACCGGCGAACAATGGCGCAAGCCGTGTCTAAAATCGGTATCCCTAAAATAATAAACGGAACAACGAGCGAAAAAGCAGTGGTGCTTTTCGTTAAACTCATTAAAGAAAGCGCCGCTAAACTATAGCCCAGGAACATCGAGCCCGAATCGCCCATAAATATTCGGGCAGGATGGAAATTATAACGCAAAAACCCCAAGGTGCTTAAGGCGAGAATCAAGGCCCAAACCGCTACGTCCGTCTGTCCGGACGTCCAGCCGACCACAGCCAAAGTTATTGCCGCCACGGCAGAGACGCCGGCAGCCAACCCGTCGAGTCCGTCGATTAGGTTTACGGCATTGGTTACGCCGACGATCCATAAGACGGTCAAGGGGATGGCCAAAATGCCTAAGTTGATTACCCCGCCCGTAAGGGGATTGGTGATAAAATTGACCTGGGTGCCAAAGCCGACCAGAATCAAGGCCGCCACAATCTGCCCGAGCAGTTTCCAGCGGGGAGATAAGTTGCGGATGTCATCAATTAAACCGAGGAATATGATCAGGGTTCCGCCGACCAGCAAGCCGCCGAGCCGCAGGTTGATAGTCTGAGTTGCCAGAATCGCAATGATAAATCCAAGATAAATGGCCAATCCACCCATTCTCGGCATGATCCGAGTATGTACTTTGCGATAATTTGGCCGATCAATGGCACCTAAACGGGGAGCTAATTTGATTACCACCGGGGTGATTAGAAATGATATCAGAAAGGCCAGGCCTAAAGTCCCCGCTAAAGACAAAGACACTACCATCCCTACCTTCTCTCATTCGCTCCTATTACTTCCTTTAATATAACGCGAAAAATTAAATAATGGATAACAATAACTACGGAAATTTTGATGCAAAATTCAAAGGCACGCCTAAGCCTAATCGATTAAATCTTTGCGTAAATCCATTCGATTAAGCTTAATATTTAAAGAAAAATGACTCTTTTTGTACCTATTTTTGTATAATTGTATCACCCTGCAATAATTATGTCTATGCCTATACTTGGAAATTGAGGGATGCCAAACGACAAATGTTGGCGAAAATAGACAGAAAATCTGCATTATAGTACAATCTGAACATGAAAAGCAAGCTTACGGATCCAAACCAAGTGGTAAAGGCCGCCGGGCTTCTGATGGCCATCAGTATCCTGGCCCGTTTGGCCGGTTTTGTACGGGAGCTGGCCATTGCGGCCAAGTTTGGCACCGGCATAGAAACCGACGCTTACGTGATGGCCTATACTGTTACGAATATTATATATTTAATTATCGGCGGTGCTTTGGCCACGGTCTTTATTCCGGTATTTACTTCTTATTTAAACCCGCTGGCCGGCGGGGGTGTAAGCGTCGGCGGCAGCACAAGTGGTAACAATGGTGGGGCTGGAGGTACCTGCAACGCTGGTGGCACTGATAGCGATAAGGGTGTCGGCAGCAGCGGCGGCGATGCTAATGGTGGTGCTGACAGCGGCGCTAGGCGCGGCACTAGGGGTATCAGCAGCAGCGACATCTGCGCCGTGTTCGGCGGCGGGGGCCACGCCATG
>CAYXHK010000346.1:0-1862 GCA_964464665.1 uncultured Syntrophomonadaceae bacterium | reverse complement strand
GTCCCGGCAGACCATTGGGCCTATCCAGCCATCAAGGGCATGGTTCAGGCCGGGGTTATGACCGGTTATCCGGACGGCAGTTTCGGTTTAGACCAAATGATCACGCGGGCGGAGGCGGCGGCATTAGCCGGGAAATTGGCAACTGCCCCTAGTCCGTCCTCGAATCAGTTGGAGTTGCCCGATGTGCCGGCCGAGCATTGGGCGTATAGTCAGATCCAGTCGGCCCTCGAGCGGGGAAGTATGACTTTGCGGTGGAATGATTGTTTTGAACCGCAGTCCGCCTTAAACCGGGGCGAGTTGGCCCGACTGATAGTTGGTGCCCTTTATCCACAGGAAATGGAAAATTTAGCCTCAGTAGAACCAGCGAAAGTAGCTTATCTGACCTTTGATGACGGACCGTCCGCCCAAATCACTCCCCGGATTTTAGACATCGCGGCCCAGTATGACGTGCCGGTCACCTTTTTTGTGCTAGGGAATCAAGTTACGAGATATCCGGAGTTGGTGCAGCAGTCGGCTCAGGCTAGGCATGCTATCGGCAACCACAGTTATTCTCACCAGTATGCCAAGGTTTATTATTCCGAAAAGTCTCTGATGAAGGAGATTAATCGCGCCAATGATGTTTTGGTCGAGGTGATCGGTTATGAGCCCACCATATTTCGGGCTCCCGGCGGTTCAACTTTAATGAGTAAGCGGCAGGCTCAGCGTTTGCGGGAGGAAGGCTACCGGCATTATGACTGGAATGTCAGTCCGGGAGATGCTTCGGGCACTTACCGGTCCGCTCAGTCTTTGATTAACAGCACCTTAAACCAGGCTAAAGACAAGGACCGCATTATTGTTTTGTTTCACGATTCCCCCTATAAAAAAAGTACCGCGGATGCTTTGCCCGCCATAATTGAAGGTTTAAAGGAAATGGGTTTTTCCTTTGCGGCAATCAACTCGCAGACTGAACCGTTTCAGTTTCGAAAAGGCTGAGCGATGAAAAATAATAAAAGCATATCGAAAGTATTCTGAAGTGTATACCATGGAAAGTGTAATTTAAACTTAAACTACGGTTTAACCTTGCGGCCAAACTAATCTGGACCTAAAGTTAATTTAAACTGACCCAGCTTAAACTAACCTTAATCTGAGCCTGAACCTAAACCTAATTAAAATTGACGCAGCTTAAACTAACCGTAACTTAAACCGAAACCGTAACGTTAGCATAATAAATTAACCTTGGTTAGAGGAGGAGAATTATGCAGAGCTGGAGGAAGAAAAGGCCCAGGAACTTATTTTTGGTGATGCTTTTGCTTATAACCTTTGTTGGGTCTGGTTGTTTCGGGAACGGCGGCGAATCAAACCAAAACCAAAATCCCCAGTCTGGAGCCGGGGATAAACCAGCCATGACCGCGGAATTCGCGGCGTACCAAGCAGTGCCGGTGCAGGTGCAGCCAGCGGTGCCGGCTTATAAGGTGGCGGGAGATCTGAGCAACCTGGTTAACCGGGATCGCTTCGAGTTTTCCGCGGATGCCCGTAAGCATTTACAGGAAAATGGTTTTGTGGTGGTGCCGGGACTGCACCCAGAGTTTTTTGAGCTTTACGAGGCTAACCGGTATGAGTTTATCCCCAGTTTGGTTACCACGGATGCGATGCTGCATAATTACCATTTGTTTTTTAATCACCTGCTAAAAAGTGTGGAGAAGGAGCATTTGATTCCGGAGCTTAAGAGCCTCAATTCCGCGATGCTGGCCGGGGCGAGTGAACAGTACCAAAGCCTGAAAGGGACGGCCTGGGAAAATGCGGCCCTGCGGAACTTGGGCTTTTTCGCAGTCGGCAGTAAGCTTCTGGAGCCGAATGCCCAGATACCGGCAGCGGTCAGTGAC
>CAYXHK010000345.1:0-1869 GCA_964464665.1 uncultured Syntrophomonadaceae bacterium | reverse complement strand
CATCTTTAATTTTGGCGCGATTAATCCGCAGAGAATATTGGCGGCGACAGGAAATATGCAGTTAATTGTCGAAGACTAATTTTTAGAAATAATTATTGGTTATTAGGTGAATTTTAAATACGTGATTTGAAATTACAATAAACCATTAAAAACATAAAAAATCCGACGGAAGAAAACCAAAAGTTGCGGGGTTAGGGGGAAACGCTGTCTTTTTCGCTTTAGAAAAATGAGCGTAAGCGCAGATGGAAAAAGTAAAAGTTACATTATTGCCGGACAATATCGAAATATGGGTCTCCAAAGGGGAAACATTGAGCGAGGTGCTTTTATTAGCGGGCTATGCGCTGGAAACCCCTTGTGCCGGGCGGGGGATCTGCGGTAAATGCAAAGTTCAGGTTGCAACTACTTCCCAAAATAAAACGCCAGCCGGTGCGCCAACCGGTCAATTGGAATTTTATGTTTCCAAAGCGCCAGCCGGTCAGTTGGAACTCTATGCCTCTGAATGGCAGCACCTTAGTTTGCCGGAAATCCAGCAGGGCTATCGCTTGGCTTGTCTGATGCCAATCCAGGATGATCTGCAGGTCTGGCTGTCCCCGGAATTTCGTCAGGTATTAAAGAAAACGATGGAAATAACGGTGCCGGGGAATGAAGCCAGCTTTCCTTTCAATCCCTTAGTCAAGAAGGTGTTTCTCGAGTTGTCCCGACCGACGCTTAAAGATCGGATGGGGGATTGGGAACGGATAGAACGCAGTTTGTTGGAAAAAGGTTTATTGCCGGTGGCCGATCAATTGGAAAATGGGCTCCAACTGGACGGGGAAGTCCTGCGGATACTGCCTTCCACTTTGCGGGCCAATGATTATCGAATTACCGCGGTCCTCTATGACGGGAAATTGATTGCTATTGAAGAAGGCGATACTACGGACCGGATGTACGGGGTAGCCTTGGATATTGGTACTACGACCATGGTGGGCGCTCTGGTCGATCTTAAAACCGGCGAACAGTTGGGCGTGGCCAGTTTAACTAATCCTCAACGCTCCTTTGGGGCGGATATCATTTCCCGGATTTCTTTCGGCAGTCAAGGCCTTAAGCAGCTGCAGGAACTGCAATCCCTTTTGGTGGAGGCGGTAAATCAGATAATACAGGAATTGATTGCCCGAGTGGGGATTAATCAAAAGGAAATCTATGAAGCGGTAGTGGTGGGAAATACGGCGATTCACCATTTGTTTTTAGGCTTGGATCCGACCTATCTGGGGCAAGGTCCTTACGTACCGGTAGTAACCCGACCGCTACGGGTTAAAGCCCGGAAATTAAAAGTGAATATCCTCGATTCGGGTTATCTTTATTTGCTGCCGAACATCGCCGGCTTTGTCGGGGGGGATGCGGTTGGCGTAATCCTCTCCACTAGACTGCACCAGAGTTCGGAGATTCAGTTAGCTGTTGACATCGGGACTAACGGGGAAATTGTCCTCGGTTCGGCGCAACGGTTACTCGCTTGTTCTACAGCTGCGGGGCCGGCATTTGAAGGGGCCCGGATTAAGCACGGAATGCGGGCCGCTTACGGGGCGATCGAACGGGTAACCTTCAATGAGGAGGTTAAGACCTCGGTGATCGGGTCGGTGCTGCCGGTTGGGATTTCCGGCTCCGGGTTGATTGATGCGGTAGCGGAAATGCTGCGGGTAGGGATAATCGATGCCTCAGGCCGGATGCTGGAGCCCACGGAACTCCCAGCTGACTTGCCGGCTGCGCTCCGCGCCCGGGTGGTCGAAGTAAACCACCACCGGGAGTTTGTTTTGGTTCCGCAAGAAGCGGCCGCCCGGGGGATTGCGATCAGTATAACCCAGGAAGATATCCGGGAACTCCAGTTGGCCAAGG
>CAYXHK010000344.1:0-1882 GCA_964464665.1 uncultured Syntrophomonadaceae bacterium | reverse complement strand
TGTCCGTTCCATTTGCCGGCCAGCGCCTGCGCCCCCAGTTTGCGGCTGATTCCATCCGCCACCTCCTGGATGGTCACCCCGACTGAGTATTCTCTGACCGAGCCGTCTTTAAGAAAAACCTTAATCTTATCCATCTATTATTCCCCTTTCCTGCCGATAACCCCCAACCGCAGTCAGATTTATCCGCAGCTCCATCCCGTTCAAACGTCAACGGTATGGGAGCATATAACTTGAACATTCTAGACTAATTCCCGCTTGAGCCATGTTTTAAACTGGTAAAACCAATCTTTAACTTTTTTATATCTTAACCTAAAAAAGCCGCAAGCAAAACTATGCTTGATTTTACCATTGCTAGGAAACACCTTCTATAGGCTCAAATATGCTTAATTGTACCGCTAGCCGCCAAGAACGGCAAGAGTTTCCCGCTAGATGCTTTAATAATGCTATTATTATGAAAAAAGAACCGGTTCAACCGGTTCGTCAAAACAGTCTTATTGCATATTCCACTATTGGTTCTATATCTTTACCCCTGAGACCTCGAGTTTTGTAAGATCCCTTTGGTGCTGAAACCTACAGCTACACGCTAACAATCCCTACCCCTGAAATCTCGGTTTTTCGTTAAACAGGTTACTGTCGGCTGTAAAGCTTGCAGCGTTCACAACCCCGACAAACCAGCACCCGGCCGTCAAAAACCTTCTGGATGGTTTCTATAGAAACAGACGCCCGTTCCAATTCGGCCTGATGAATCGTAATCTGCTGCGGGGCAATGGTAATTAAAGCACTAATTAACAAATCTTCATAATTGAGATCGGTGTCCACCACATCGAGTAAAAAACTGTCTTGGTATTCGTTTTCCACCGGTTCCCCCCGCGAATCATAAATCTGAAAGGTGCCGGTCGGCCGCAGTACTACGTGAACTTGACTAGCCCGCGGCTCCTGGATTTCCACGAAATACTGGAGCAGGCGAATAAAGTCCTGATACTCTCTTTCCATCAGGAGTTCCTCAATGGCGGAATCTACCGCCTGCCCGAGTTGATTAATATATCCTTTTAAACGAAAACGCAGAAAACCGTCAATTATCAGTTCATTGTGGTTGCGGAGATAAGCAGTTAACTCCTGCCGGATTTTGTTGCAGCGATTATTTAAGCATTGACTGGGCAAAACTGCATGCTCCCCCATCGCGGGAACGACAAACCCATCAGTAAGCTCCAGATATCTTTGCGCCCGTTTTAAAATCTGCTGACGTTCTTCCGGGCTGAAATAATTTTTTTGGTAATTGATCAGTTTACTGAGAAGTAACTCCTCCCATTTCGTGACTATCAGGTCGGAAACGGTTTGGGCTAAGTATTGACGAATGGCCCATCCTTGGTTCTCCGCCCCGCTGCCATGCGCAGCCGGAATCAGGTTGCAGCCTAAAAAGGTAATATCTCCAGCCTCTCTGGTACTAAGTACTAGATTAACCCCCCTTTTTTGGAGATTTTTCGCTTCCAAATAGAGCCGATCACGGAGGGCATCAACGTTACTGCTCGCACCTATCGAAACCATCGAGTTCACTGTTTTAACCTCCTTTCGGCAAATCACCTTCAAAATGAGATAATAATTATATTTATGATATTACGTCAACTAGCATTCTAACCGTTTTATTAAGAGGGATTGCTTTAATTTATTTTGTCCAGAGTCAATTCGGAGTAGACTAAATCCGCTCAGGTAAATATTGATTTAAAGACCGAGCCTTGCCGAATAACCCAGCCAGAAAGATAAAAAATCAGGTTGTTCGAAAATTATTCGAATAACCTGATTTAAAATTTATGGTGGGCCGTGTAAGGATTGAACTTACGACCCCTTCCGCGTCAGGGAAGCGCTCTCCCGCTGAGCTAACGGC
>CAYXHK010000343.1:0-1883 GCA_964464665.1 uncultured Syntrophomonadaceae bacterium | reverse complement strand
TATTGTAGCCTTGGTTGTCCTGGTTGCCGGCCAGTTCCGCCTCTTCCGCTTTGAGCCTTCTCTCCAAATCGGCAAGCCGGCCGTATTTTAGTTCCGCCATCCGGTTTAAATCGTATTCCCTCTCCGCGCGTTCAATCTCGGTACGGACTTCTTCGATTTCCCGTTTAATCTCCCGCACCCGGGAAATGGTCTCTTTTTCTTTTTGCCATTGCCCTTTCAGGCCGTCCGCTTCGCTCTTTAAATCTGCCAGTTCTTTTTGGAGAATGCGGAGTCTCTCCAGCGAAGCCGCGTCTTTTTCTTTCTTTAGAGCTGCCTCTTCTATCTCGAGCTGCATGATTCGCCGGGTGATTTCGTCTAAGGCCGTGGGCATGCTGTCAATTTCGGTGCGCAGGTGCGCCGCCGCCTCATCCATTAAGTCGATCGCTTTGTCGGGTAAAAACCGGTCCGAGATATACCGGTCCGAGAGCACCGCCGCCGCAACCAGCGCCGCATCCTGAATCCGCACCCCATGGTGCACCTCGTAGCGTTCTTTTAGTCCGCGCAAAATCGAGATGGCATCTTCAACCGAAGGCTGGTTGACCATAATCGGTTGGAAACGTCTTTCCAAAGCCGCGTCTTTCTCAATATGCTTGCGGTACTCATCCAGGGTAGTCGCCCCAATGGCGCGCAGTTCCCCGCGGGCCAGCATCGGTTTGAGCAGGTTACTGGCGTCCATGGCCCCTTCGGCCGCCCCAGCCCCGACCACGGTATGCAGTTCGTCAATAAACAGGATTATCTGGCCCTCTGCTTCCTGAACCTCTTTTAAAACAGCTTTTAACCGCTCCTCAAATTCTCCGCGGTATTTGGCCCCGGCCACCAAAGCGCCCATATCCAAGGCTATAACCTGTTTGTTTTTTAAACCCTCAGGCACATCGCCGGCCACGATCCGCCGGGCCAGTCCCTCGACGATCGCGGTTTTGCCTACGCCCGGCTCGCCAATCAAAACCGGGTTGTTTTTGGTGCGACGGGAGAGGATTTCCATTACCCGCCGGATCTCGTCATCCCGGCCAATCACCGGGTCGAGTTTCCCTTGGCCGGCCAGACTGGTCAGGTCGCGGCCAAAGCGTTCTAAGGCTTCGTAGGTTTCCTCCGGGTTTTCACTTGTTACCCGCTGGGAGCCCCGGACGCTGCGCAAGGCGTTAAGCAGCGTTGTCCGGTTAAACCCGGCGGTTTGAAACAGGTTCTTCAGTTCCGGTTCTCCTTCTTCGATTACCGCCAGCAAGAAGTGTTCGACGCTGATGTACTCATCCTTCAACGCTTTGGCTTCTTTTTCGGCTTGCGCTAAAACCCGGGACAAAACCGTGCTCAGGCGCAGCGAACCGGTGTAACCGTAGACCGCGGGGACTTTCTGCAGCAGTTCCTCAATCCTTTGCTGGATGATCTGCTGATTGGCCCCGGCTAAATTAATATAGCGAAGGGTCTGTCCCCCCTCCTGTTTTAAGAGCGCGGCCAATAAGTGCTTGGTGGTTACTTCCTGGTGGTATTTTTCGGCGGCCAGCTGTTGGGCCGCGTTGATGGCTTCCGTCATTTTGGTGGTAAAACCCTTTAGTTCCACTCCGATTCACCTCTTCTCTTTAATAATGCGTTTTCTGCCTGCAGCTTTTCCAGCTTATCCATAAACTCCCGGCTCATATCCGAGGAGAACACATATTCCTTCACGTCCGCGTCCAGACCGGTCTTGGCGGTCAGCGTACTCACATAGTACGGGTTGGGCAGAAAGCGCACGTCAAACACCAAATCCGCGTCTATGGGCAGGCCGTACTTATAGCCGAAGGACATGACGCCCACGCTTATGCCGCCGTCCCCGCGGTCGCCGCCGAACAGCGCGTCCAGCCTTATGCGGA
>CAYXHK010000342.1:0-1896 GCA_964464665.1 uncultured Syntrophomonadaceae bacterium | reverse complement strand
CCTAAAAATTCAAGGTTTCCGTCGGGCAGCCAGCGTACCAAATCCCCGGTCTTATACATTTTGGCGTTTGCGGCTTCCGTCTGAAACGGATTGGCCACAAATTTCTCCGCTGTCAATTCCGGACGATTCAGATAACCTCTCGCCAGCTGGGCTCCGGCTATGCACAGTTCTCCCGCTGCCCCTATGGGCTGCGGATTGCCGTATTGATCTAAGACATAGGTCCAGGTGTTCCCCAGGGGCTTCCCGATGGGAATGTTATCGTAAAGCCGGTCTACCAAAAAGGCGGTGGCGGAAATGGTATATTCCGTGGGTCCATATTCGTTTACCAGACGATATCTCCGGGGACGATAGGTTTTAAGTTTATCTCCCCCGGTTACCAGGGTCTTCAGGGATTGATTATCCGTCAGTTCCATAAATTGCTCACAAAACTGGGTGGGAAGATTGCTGATCGTTATCTGATGTGCTTCAAAATACCGGTTAACCTCTTCCGGCGACAGTCGCAGTTCTTCGGGAATGATATGCAGACAAGCACCTATCGTTAAAAAGGGATACATTTCCCAGATAGAGGCGTCAAAACCAAACCCCGAATAGGCTGCCCCGGCATCTGCACTGGTGACTTGGTGGTAATGATGGTGCCAGACGCAAAGGTTGACCAAATTTCGATGTTCAACCAATACCCCTTTCGGTTTGCCGGTTGAACCAGAGGTATATATCACATAGGCCAGGTCAGCGGGCCCGCTGAGCGGCTCTAGCTTAGATGAGTCAGCGGCAAACCATTTTTCATCGGTTAAGTCCAGACATGGCCCTTTATATGTACTTGCTTTTCCGCTCAGGCCAGACTCCGTCAAGAGAGCAACTGCGCCGCTATCCTCCAGCATATAAGCGATCCGTTCTTCCGGGTAGCTGGGATCGATGGGCAAATAAGCTCCGCCTGCTTTCATGACAGCCATTGAGCCGATAATTATGCCAGGATTTCGGTTAACTAAAATAGCCACTATCCTATCAGGTCCGACCCCTTGCTCACGTAATGTACGGGCCAGTCGATTGGTCCTTTCATTCAGTTCGCGGTAGGTAAGGGAGGTATCCTGCCAGACAAGAGCAACTTTATCCGGATACTGACCGGCTATGCTTTCAAACAGGCTGTGAATCGTTTGATCCTCAGGGCAGGGCAGTTCAGTTGCGTTGAAGTCGGAGAGGATTAACTGCCTTTCCTCTGCGGAGAGCATAGCGAATTCTCCTAATTTCCGCTGCGGCTCACGCACGATCGCCCGTAAAATATTTAAGAAATTTCCTACCATACTGTGAATTGTTCGAGGTTCAAACAATTGATCACAATACTCAAACACGCCCGCCAGTCCACTTTCCTCTGCTTCTAGTTCCAAAGTTAAATCAAATTGGGCAAAGTCTTGTTCATAGTTAACACTGCTGGCCTGTATACCCGGCAGTGATAACTCAACTGAACCGGCATTTTGTAAAACGAACATCACATCAAACAATGGATTATGACTAACATCCCGCTTTAAGCCCAGTTTCTCAACTAACATGTTAAACTGATAATCCTGGTGATCCATTGCCTTAAGAGTCTGCTCCCTGACTTCAGCCAGGAAATCGATAAAGGTTTTGTGGAGAGCCGGCTGACAGCGGATCGGTAAGGTATTGACAAACATGCCCACTACTCTGTCTATATCAGCATGCGTTCTCCCCGCCGCCGGTGACCCAATTATTATGTCCTCCTGACCGGAGTAACGTGCTAAAAGTGTCTGAAAGGCTGCAAAGAGAACCATATACAAAGTGGCCCCTTGACGAGCGGCTAAGCCTTCCAGTTCAGTCAGCAGATCTCTTTCCACTTTAAAGCCAATCCTCTTACCAGTAAAAACCTGTACAGCCTGACGGGGG
>CAYXHK010000341.1:0-1905 GCA_964464665.1 uncultured Syntrophomonadaceae bacterium | reverse complement strand
TTTTTGGCGGCGTTTTGTTCCCATTCGAGGATCGTTTTGCACTTTGGACATTGACATTCTCTAATTAAGAGTAAACATCGGGTTTTAAGCTAGATTATTTTTGGTTAAATTTAAATTTTTTTCTTACTTTTCATCCTTTTCATCGTGAAATTCAGATTGCTGCTCTTCATCCTTTTCCTGCATGGCGAAATTTTCTAAAACCTGCTTTAGTTTCTCGGGAATGGGCAACCCAATTTTACTAACATTTTCTAAGATACTAATCCCTTCATTCGATAGGTAGAAAAAGATAACCGCAGTTCTGAACACACTGCCCTTTTGTATCAGGTACAGGTCCACGGTATGACCGACCCCTACCAGCACAAAAATCAGGATCTTTTTAAAAATACCGCGATAGCCAACCTCACTGGAAAGTTTTTTTTCGACGATGGCACCCATTAGTCCGGTTACATAATCGATTATCACGAAGGCCATCAAAGCATAAAGAAAACTGTCCATGCCCCCGATGAACCAACCGATGTATCCGCCAAGCGCCGAAAACAATATCTGCAAGTTGTTAATTAAACACTTCATCCCTTCAACTCCTTCATTATTGCTGATCAGAATGTATTTTCAAACCTGCCGCCCCTAAGACCAAACCCGCCACAAGCGGCCAGCAAACTCCTCCTTGTTAATTATGATATTATGGGAAACCCGAATCTGCCCCTTTTCTTTCCTAATTAAGTAAATTTGGGATACAAATAAAGAATTGCATTCCGGTGAAAAATGAGTAAATGTGTAGAATTTCCTAAAAAGAAATTTTGCACAACGCTGTCTATATTGCTAGAATAATACTTGGGTAATTTATAGTGAAGGAGGCCTACGATGTCCGTAAGGCAAACCCCTTTATACCCCATGCACCTCAAGTACAACGGGAAACTAATAGATTTTGGCGGTTGGGAATTACCGGTTCAATATGAGGGCATGGGAATTTTAAAAGAACACCAAATGGTTCGGGAAAATGCGGGCCTTTTTGATGTGTCGCACATGGGAGAAATTTTTGTAACCGGGGAAAAGGCGGAGGCGTTCGTCCAAAATTTAATCTGCAACGATGTCAAGTCAATTGAGGATGGACAAGTACTCTACAGCCCAATGTGTTACCCGGACGGGGGAGTAGTCGATGACCTTTTGGTCTACCGTTACCATCCGCAAAAGTACCTCCTGGTAGTAAATGCCGCCAATACAGACAAAGACTTTGCCTGGATGAACGAAAACCGGATTGCCGGGGTAGAGCTCGATAACGTTTCTGACGCATACGCCCAACTGGCCCTCCAGGGACCTAAAGCGCAAGAAATTTTACAGACGCTTACCGATACTGACTTGGGCATACTTAGATTCTTCTGGTTTAACCCGGCGGTTAAAATAGCCGGAATCGAATGCCTGGTTTCCCGCACCGGTTACACGGGGGAAGACGGTTTTGAGATTTACGTGCAGCCGGCCGAGGCGGTTTTTGTTTGGGAAGAAATTTTGCAAGCCGGAGGAGAACTGGTTGCCCCAATCGGTTTAGGAGCGCGGGACAGTCTGCGGTTTGAAGCCAAACTGCCATTATACGGGCAAGAATTAGATAAAGATATTACCCCCTTGGAAGCAGGACTGGGCTTCTTTGTTAAACTGGATATTGACGACGATTTCATTGGTAAATCCGCCCTCCAAAAACAAAAAGCAGCCGGCCTGAGCCGAAAACTGGTAGAATTTGCGATGCTGGGCAAAGGAATTCCCCGCTGCCATTACGCGGTGCAAAAAAATGGGGTTGCGATCGGCCAGGTAACCAGCGGCCTCCACTCTCCCACTTTCAAGAAACCGCTCGGGTTAGCCTTAATCCAGATTGAGCACACAAAGCCCGGCACCGAGATTGAGATTATGATTCGC
>CAYXHK010000340.1:0-1921 GCA_964464665.1 uncultured Syntrophomonadaceae bacterium | reverse complement strand
TCCCGCAGATTTGGTTCTGTTGGCTTAGCCAAACCGTTTAGGCCAATACTCTCCTTTGTCGATTCGGAAAAAGCTTGAATTGAGTCTGTTTTTGCGGGTAAATCCTTAATCTGAATCACCTCAGCCCCGGAAATTCCTGGCTGTGTCGCGGTCTTTACTTTAATGGAATCTTTGCCGGTCAGGCTGGACTTGCCCTTAGTTTTGCCTTTCGAGCTGGCTGCAGCTGACTTTATTTTTTCGAGCGGCAGATCTGGTCGGGAAATTATCCTTTTTAAAAACAAACCGTGCTCGAAAAACAGTGATTCCAGCGCAGTCATTTCTACTTGTGAGACATCGCGGCTGCCTAGATCAACCATAACCTGACCCTCACTTGACCAATCCTCTGCCGGCGAATTCTTGAGGCGAATCCGCAGCTTAGCCAATAATTCCTGAAAATTTCCGGCACTATCGATAGCTACCACGATCCCCTGCTTGGTACTGCTGATTACTATGTCCTCCTTTTTCATGGGCTATCTGTCAACTCCCAAAATTTATATTGCATTAACACCTTTTTCATCTTCAAACAAATTCTACACTTGCCCCGTAATTCCTTCCATTTTTCAGGAAAAAGCGAGGGCTTTTTTCCTCGTAATTTCTCCGTCAATCTCTATTTTTCACCTTTTTTTTAAGTTGAAAAGGCGTCATCTCCGCCTGGGTCGTCCGCCGGCGGGGGAACTGGTGGACCCTCCATTTCCATTTCGGCCGGATTCAAATCATCATTTTCGGCTGGGTTTAAATCATCATTTTCAGCCGGATTAGAACCATCAATCGTACTGGTTTCTTCATTAATTGGCGTATTTTCCGTTACTGTTGGGGCTTTATGCTCCGGCAATTGATTTAAACCAAAATATTCTTGAAAAACGGCCCGGGCCACATAGCCGGAAGAAGCACTGCCATGCCCGCCGTACTCAACTATACCCGCAAAAGCGATCTGGGGATCGTCAGCCGGCGCGAATGCGATAAAAACCCCATGGTAATCTCTATTTTTGTCGTCCCCTTGACGCCCGGTCTGCGCGGTACCGGTTTTTCCCGCCACCCGAATCGTTGAAGGAAAATCAGCAAACAAAGAATAAGCGGTCCCCCCCGGCTGCATGACCCCTTCCATAGATCTTCTAACCTCGGACAATATTTCCGGGGATAAGGTTACTTGATTAAGAAGAGTAGGCGAAAACTGCTGCAGAACCTCCCCTTTAGCCGAAACAATCCGATCCGCCAGGTACGGCTGATAGTGCCTTCCCCCGTTAGCCACGGTTGCTGTATAATTAGCCAGCTGCAGCGGCGTATAATTATTGCTTCCTTGACCAATCGACATGTTAAACGTGTCGTAAGGCTGCCAGGAAGTCGCAAAACGATAATCAATATTATATAGCGCTTCCAGCTTTTTCCGTTCTTGTTCCTTCTCCCGCAAATACTTCGCCCTGGTTTGTTCATCCGGAGCCTGAGCGATTAATGGCTGGTACTTCTCCTCCAACTGCTTGTAAAGATTCTGATAACGGTTATCCACCAGGCGGGTATTTAAATCCATTTTCCATTGGGGGCTGGGCAACAACCCTTGGACCTCACCGGGCAGATCGATCCCGGTCTTGGCACCCAGACCAAACTGCTGACCCACCATCACCATCCGCTCAGGACCGGACAGGCGTCCGGCTTCCTGGAAATAGGTATTACAAGACTTAGCCATGCCGTTGTAAAGATTCATCGAACCATGAGACCCGGTGCAGCGAATAAAAGGCTTGATTGGATATCTCCCGGCACAGCTTATGATTCTCTGGTTAGCGGTTGCCGCATGGGATTCCAGCAACGCCATGGCGGTTATCGGCTTAAAAGTGGAACCTGGGGGGTAAGCGCTGGCAATGGCCCGATTGATCGAGGCTGCCGGCTG
>CAYXHK010000339.1:0-1939 GCA_964464665.1 uncultured Syntrophomonadaceae bacterium | reverse complement strand
CTGTGGAGTCATGTGCTGACCTCTCTTGTGCTAACATGCTTACCGTCGTTATTATTATCCTTGTTGCGCTTATGATGGGCTTTCGTTCAAACGCGGGATTACTTAACTGGCTCGCGGCAGCGGGAATAATCGCACTATACACGCTTGCGCTGACATGGATCGCGGTCATTCCAGGACTCACGGCAAAATCTATGGAGGGAGCATCCTCATTCTCATATCTACTACTCTTTTTGCCCTTTCTTAGTTCAGCTTTTGTACCGACTGAAACGATGCCCAAAATCGTCCGTGTTTTTGCGGAAAATCAGCCCGTAACGTCAATCGTGGAAACGATACGCGCTTTGCTGAACTCCGAACCCGTTGGAAACGATATCTGGATAGCTCTCGCGTGGTGCACCGGTATTATGGCTGTCGCGTACATTTTCGCCATGAAGGTGTATCGACGCAGGATATGAAAAAAGAGGCGAGGCTGTACCTGAATGTCCGGGTATTCTATGGATATTGCCATTAATTAGGGAGGCTTTTTCTAAAATTTCAGCTTATTACAGGTTATAGTTTCTACTAAATCCAGATTTCGGCAAACGCAGCTCATGAACTTAAAACTCCTCTAGCCGCAGTGATTGCGGCAATTGAAGTGCTGCAGCTTGATGAAAACCCCGATGAATATACCGATGCGGCGGAGCCACAGTTCCAGTGTGGTGTGAGCCACCTGTCCGGAATGAAAAGCCAACCAGCGTTTATGCCGCGAAAGCCTCTTGACAATGAGATCCGGCATGTTAGGCTCATGCGCCAGGCATCAACCATGCTTGCATGGGGGATGCCCCTGATGCCTTAAAACATGCCGGTGGAGGCTCGTTGTCAAGAGGACCGTGGAATAAATGCGGCAACTGGTTCTCTTATGCTGGAATAGTGGCTCAGCTAAAAACGGAAAGGTGGCTCACTTTGGTCGGACAGGTGGCTCAAAATAGTCCGGATTACTCAACCCCGACCTTGACCAATACAAAGAAACGATGAATGACACCTTAAAAAATGCTAAACGGCTAAATAGTTTGGTAAGCGATCTATTAAAATTAAATTTAGATAAAGGAATACTCAAGTGCGAGAGATTCGATGCGGGAAAAATATTTGGGGATATTTTACAGGAGCATGCTCGAGATATTCAAAGTTAAAGGAATCTAAACCTATTTGGGGATTTACTACTTACAACAAGCGGATCTCGGTATTAATTGCTATCCACTAGTTAATATTAGGTATATTTTTTCGCCAAGGTGGTCAACATTTAGTTCGGCAAAGCGGTCAATATTTCGGTTGACAAATACACCCAATATTGAAAATTGGATTCGGTTATGCTTGCCCTCAGGGGGAGTTGGGCTTAGGAACAGCTTTTTCTTTGAACTAACCGAATTTAATTTTTTACCGCTTGGGCCGATCAGTGTCTGGACGCCGTATATTATCCCGGTAGCGGCAGGGATAGAGATTGTCCTGTTCTTTATTCTTGCGATACGCTCCTATTCCCGGTATGAAGCGGCCTGATGCAAGCGTTTGGGTAGGGTATGTACTTCGGGCCAAGTTGGCCCGAAGTCCGTGCGGAGCCTAAATGCCATAAAAAAAATGTAATCGACACCAAGAACCAAAGCACCGACTGGCTCTTTCGGCAAAACGTTACAAAAGCCAGATTGCAGAGAAACAAAAGGCAAACCATATTTCCTAACGGTTAATAAATTCTGCCTTTATGTTAAATGAGCGTCCATTGTTTTCACTATACCGATAATACTACAATAAAGACAGGTCAGGTGAAAATACTTGATACTTAATTTAAATTTACGGGGGGTAGATAGTTTGAAACACGTTATCTCCACATCTCCCTAAAAAGGGCACAGCAAAGTTTGACCGTTGGATGACGGTCGAAAAGGGGAAGTTCAGTCTTTTACGCTACTTCGCC
>CAYXHK010000338.1:0-1955 GCA_964464665.1 uncultured Syntrophomonadaceae bacterium | reverse complement strand
AGGGTCCAGGGGGTGGTAGTCCAGATTACGACAAAAGTATTCTCTTCCGGAAACAGCCCACGCGCGTCTTGCAGCGGGAATTTTACGTAAACAGAAGCAGAGCGCTTATCCTGGTACTCGATCTCAGCTTCCGCCAAGGCGGTCTCGCAGTCAGCGCACCAATAGACCGGTTTTAGGCCCTTGTAAATGTAGCCTTTTTTGGCCATCTCCCCAAAAACCCAGATCTGTTTCGCCTCGAAGTGTGGATGCAGGGTCAGATAAGGATTTTCCCAGTCGCCTCTTACGCCCAGACGTTTAAATTCCGAACGCTGGACATCGACAAAGCGGAGCGCGTAGTCGCGGCAATGTTGTCTGAATTTAACTACGTCAATTTCTTTGCGGTTTAGTTTAAGGTCTTTAATGGCCTGCTGTTCAATCGGCAAGCCGTGAGTGTCCCAGCCGGGCACGTAGGGGCAGTCATATCCCTGGTGAGAATGGTACTTAATAATAATATCCTTCAGAACCTTGTTCAACGTCGTTCCCAGATGGATATGCCCGTTAGCGTAAGGGGGGCCGTCATGCAGCACAAACTTGGGCTGGCCTTGGTTCATTTCCTGAACCCGCGCGTAAATATCCAACTCCTCCCAAAACTTGATGGTTTCCGGCTCTCGTTTCGGCAGGTTGGCCCGCATGGGAAAATCCGTGCGGGGAAGATTTAAAGTCTGATCATAATCCATTGTTTCACCTCATTTGGTTTATAGTCCTTTGTTGATCCATTAATAACCGAGTCAAGCTTTCATGCAAAAAACCTCCCATCCGCATTAGACGCCGATGGGAGGTTGATTCTCCCTTAAATTATATACCATTATACGGCAATCCTCCGGCAGGTGTCAACAATTGACCCGTGGCGATGCAATCGACATGGCAGCCAGCAAGCGGTATTTGGCCGGGCCGCTTAACAATTGAGCCGCTTTGCGACCTCGGCAGCAGTCAACCCGTTCAGCCGGATCACTTTGGTGCGGCCGGTCGCCCCGGTTATAAGCTCCACCTCAGAACGGGGGATTCCAAAATAGTCGGCCAAAAAACGCTGCAGCGCGGCATTGGCTTCACCGTCAACCGGCGGGGCCGTCAGCCGGATCTTCAACGCGTCTTCCAGCCAGCCGACCACCTGGTTTTTAGCGGCTCGGGGCTGGACGCGAATCTTCAGCTGTACACCTTTAGCTGTTTCCTTTAGCTTTTCCAATAACAAGACCTCATTTGTCTAAAATAAGCTTGCAGCCAGATTCTGCTTGGCAACCGCCACATAAGCCTATAGGCTTCGAAAAAGTAAAGTTTCCCGAATAAAAATTGCCTGAGATTTACTTGGCGGCTGCCGCTTCCGGCTTTGCATCTTTATCGCCAATTGGCAGATTCTCCACCATCTCCATTTGCACCTTTAGATAGGCTTTGAGCTGCGTTTTAAAACCCGCCAGCGACTGCCTTAATTCCGCCTGTTCGAATTCCAGAGCTTCCTTCTGCGCCGTAGCCTGCCGGATGATTTCCTCAGCTTGCACCCGGGTTTCCCTTAGGAGCAGCTGCGCCTCCCTTGCGGCGTTTTGCTTCACTTCTTCCGCGGTTTTCTGCGCCATGACCAGAGTGCTGTTCAGGGTTTCTTCGAGATTTCGGTATTGCTTTATCTGGGCTTCTTTCTGCTGAAGCGCTTCCTCCAGATCCAGGTTTTTACGCAAACATTGTTCGTAATCCCGGGCTAACTGATCGAGGAATTTGTCAACCTCGTCCTCATGATACCCCCGCATGGCCCGCCTGAATTCCTTCTTGTTAATATCCACCGGGGTCAACATCCTGATCAACTCCTCCCTATTCACTTCTCGACTCACTGATACAATTTTTGAAAGATTAAATATAAATCTCTAATCTGCCTTAATCGGGCCAGCTTAAGTCTGGCCCGGCCAGTGTCAGTGCCTGGGTGAGGCGGA
>CAYXHK010000337.1:0-1958 GCA_964464665.1 uncultured Syntrophomonadaceae bacterium | reverse complement strand
TTAGCCCCGGTGGAGTGGAATAATCATAAGCTTAATCTGATTGACACCCCGGGGTTTGCTGACTTTTACAGTGAAGTGAAAGGCTCTTTACGGGCGGTGGACAGCCTGTTGGTCGTTTTATGCGGCGTATCCGGGGTAGAAGTGCAGACCGAAGCGGTTTGGGACGATGCGGATAAACTGGAAATGCCCCGACTGGTTTTTGTTAACAAACTGGAGCGGGAAAACGCCAACTTTTTCCGGGTCTTAGATGAAATGAAAGACACCTTCAGCGGCAGCAATATTGTCCCGATTCAAATCCCGATTGGCGCGGAAGCAGCTTTTTCGGGGGTAGTGGACTTGCTGAAAATGAAAGCCTGGCAATTTGAAGCCAACGGCAAGTTGAAAGAGATCCCTATTCCAGCGGATTTAACCGATACCGTAGCCTCTTACCGCGATCAGTTGGCGGAAGCCGCAGCCGAAGCGGATGACGATCTTTTAAACAAGTATTTAGAAGGGGAAGAACTCACCCCTGAAGAGATTATTACCGGTTTCAAGGCTTCGGTCAAAAAAGGACTGGTGGTTCCGGTACTCTGTGGTTCGGCGACCAAAAATATGGGTATTCCGCCGGTATTAGACCTGCTGGTCGAAAGTTTCCCGAACCCGGCTGAAACCGCAGCAGCGGAAGGCAGGGACTTGGCCGCGGAACCTTTAGCTGCCTTAATCTTTAAAACCTTGGCTGACCCGTACGTTGGCAAATTAAACTTCTTCCGCGTCTTTACCGGCAAAATAAAAGGGGACAGCACGGTTTACAATGCCAATAAGGAAAAGGAAGAAAAGATCAGCCAGATCATTATTATGCGGGGTAAAAATCAAGACAGCGCAGCTGAGTTAAACCCGGGGGATATCGGGGCTGTGGCAAAGCTTACCGAAACATCGACCGGCGATACTTTTACGACTAAAGCCAATCCGGTGATCCTTGAGGGAATTGAATTCCCCGAACCCAGGTTGTCATTAGCCATAGAACCGCGCAGCAAAGGCGACGAAGATAAACTGGGGTCCGCGATGAGCCGTCTGATGGAAGAAGACCCCTCGCTGCGCTGGTCCAAAGATACCGACACGAAACAAACCCTGCTGACCGGGATGGGGGAAACCCACCTGGGAATCGTATTGGAACGTTTGCAACGGAAATTTGGGGTAGAAGTAAATACGAAAGAACCGAAGGTTCCTTACCGCGAAACGATCCGAGGCACCGTAAAAGTAGAAGGGAAACACAAAAAACAGACCGGCGGACACGGACAATACGGTCACGTCTGGTTAGAAATAGGACCCAGTTATGATCAGGAGCTGGAATTTTCCGAAAGCCTTTTTGGCGGTTCCGTACCGAAACAGTATGTGCCCGCGGTAGAAAAAGGGGTGCGGGAAGGAATCCAGCAAGGGATCCTGGCCGGATTCCCGGTCACGGGAATCAAGGTTAATCTGTACGATGGTTCTTACCATAACGTAGACTCGAATGAACTCTCCTTTAAGATGGCTGCTATTATTGCCTTGCGCAAAGGCATGGAGAAAGCCAAACCGGTCCTTTTGGAACCGATTGCGCAGGTGGAAGTTACCGTGCCGGATCAGTTCATGGGCGATATTATCGGTGATTTAAATACTAAACGGGGACGGATCTTGGGCATGGAACCACAGGGTAAATACCAATTGATCAAAGCGCAGGTGCCGGCCTCCGAAATGCAGCGCTACGCGATTGATTTGAAATCTATTACCCAAGGCCGCGGCACCTATTCGATGGAAATAACCGGTTATGAAGAAGTGCCCAGCAACTTTGCGGAGAAAATCATTGCTGCCCGGAAAGCGGAAAAAGAAGCCGAATAAAAAAACACCGGATCTATGCGCCGGATATAAACACCGGATATAAATCCCGGATATAAACGCGGATTAGATTAACTACTGTACAATCAAAAACCAAAAATTTCTTC
>CAYXHK010000336.1:0-1965 GCA_964464665.1 uncultured Syntrophomonadaceae bacterium | reverse complement strand
CACAAAAGGCAAAAGAAGAACAAAGCGCCATATTCAACCCCAGATGCAGGAGCAGTCACAGTCCTTGGCGCAGGTTTCAGCCCCGGATTTAGCCACGCCCCAAACCCAGCTCCCGCCACAGGCTCCCAGCCCTCTGCCAGCTCCGTTGGGGGGAGGAAGGGTGGACGACAAAGAGCTTTTGACCAAGGAAAAACTGATGCAGAGAGACGCTTTTCAAGGGCATGCCCTGGATATAGCCGAAATCCGCGCTTTGGTCGACCTGGTTGGCAATTATCAGGGGATAATTGCCAACAACAAGATTCCCGGAGATGGTCCGGATTTTATCAAGGCGATGGGCACCGTGAACGCCAACATTATGAAAGCCCATGATAGCCTGATCGAGGCCTTAGCTAAAACGAGCCTGACGCTGCAGCAAAACATCGCCAAACGGATCAGACTGTTTACCAAGGAGGCGACATTTGCCCGTTTGCATAAATTAAGCGACGATTGCGCCAACCTGGCGACGATTGCCCAGTCGCAGAAGATATATCTCAATAAAATTTATGACGATATGATCGACGCTAAACAGACCAACTCCGGTGCGTTAAGCCAGGCCTCCGGCAAAACCTACAGTGAAATCCTGCGCAATGTGGAGCTCTATCGCTTCAGTAGCGGGTCAGCCAGGGCTCTGGGAGCTGGCGGCATCAATACGGTGTACCGGGACCGTTTCCAGGGCCGGGACCGGGTTTTTAAGAGAGGCAAGCACTACGAACATAGTCAGCAGAATGAGCACGGTTTTGAGGCCAATGTGGGTTTTGAAGTCATGAAGTACCGGATGAACTACAAAGATAGGGAGCTTTTCTACGGGAACCGGTCGGCCGGCCGAGTGATTGAGGCGGATACGGCGCAAAGAGATGTGGCCTATTCCCGCCTTAACAAGCTTTTTGGCTTTGATATTGCGGTCAGTACCCAACTGGCCAGCTCCGAAGCAGGGGAGACCTCCTCCTTAATGGACATGGCTCAGGGAGAAGGGGCTGACCAGTTCCTTTTTTACATCGGGGAAGAGTGGTCGGAAACGGCCAAGGTATGGGCGCAGCAGACTTACGATGAAAAATTGGCCTTTGCGCTGGATACGATTAATAGGGCTAGAAAGCATATTAGCAATAAGGATGCGCTAAAAGCGGACGGAACCTTGAGTGAAGAGGAATACCGAGAATCAATAAGGACTCAGGAGGATTTAATCCGTGAAGCGGAAGGCTGGATGAAAAAACATCAGCGGCGAGGGACTTTGCAAACCGTGAACCTGACGGACCCCAAAGTGGCCATACAACTTTTTAAGATGTCGGTGCTGGATATGGTTGCCGGCCATGTGGATCGCCATATGGGCAATTATATGATTAATCAGACGGAAAACGGCGAAGTCAAACTAACAGCCATTGACAACGACACTGCTTTCGGAGAACGTACGGATATTCAAAAAGCTGAAGACGTTAAAGGCGGCGAGGAGCGGCCTGCGCTGGAGGAATCCTTTCCGTTTGTGCCCAAAGAGATTTTGGACAGGACGATGGCGGTCACAGCCGAAGATCTTGCCCAGGCGCTGACCGGACTTTTGTCCGGGCGCCAGATCGAGGCGGCTTGCGAACGGTTGCGGCAAGTTCAGGAATGGTTTAGACAACTGGCGGAAAAAAACCGCGTCAAGGAAGTATCTGCGGATAGCATGCAGGAACTGTTTAATAAAGACCGTTTTGGAAGTTATTTCGCTACTTTGTACCAGGGAGCACGTCCGGGTCAATCTCCCACGTTACAAACGAGTCCCTGGTTCAAAAAGCATAAACCTAGACCCCTGCCGAAGCCTGATAAAGCACCGTCGTATACTACACCGCAACTTACACCGCAGACTACACCGCAACTTACACCGCAGACTTCAACGTAGACTTCAACGTAGACTGCACCGCAACCGAGGCCGATTAATAACCAAAAAGATTC
>CAYXHK010000335.1:0-1967 GCA_964464665.1 uncultured Syntrophomonadaceae bacterium | reverse complement strand
TCTGTGTCTGCAGACACAGAAGAACCGTCCCCTTTATTTTTCCCTGGCAAACACCTTAAACCCGTACCATGTATGTACCGGTCCGGGTATCTACCCGAATAACATCTCCGATATTAATGAAGAAGGGAACGTTAACCATCGCCCCGGTCTCTACCCGGGCTGGTTTACCGCCGCCGGAAGCTGTATCGCCCCGGATCCCCGGGTCAGTCTCGACTACTTCCAGTTCCACAAAGTTGGGGGGCTCCACGTTGATCGCAGACCCTTGGAAAAACAAAACCGATAGGACCATGTTTTCTTTCAGCCATTTTAAAGCATCAACCATCTGTTCCTTCGTCAAGGATACCTGTTCGTAGTTTTCAACATCCATTACCGCGTAATTATCGCCGTCCTGATATAGGTACTGCATCTGACGCCGGTCGAGTCGGCCCCTGGGCACCTTCTCCCCAGCCCGGAAGGTTTTTTCAATAACTGCGCCAGTTCTTACGTTTTTCAGCTTACAACGCACAAATGCTGACCCTTTGCCCGGCTTTACGTGTTGAAATTCAACAACCGCCCAAACATCGCCTTCCAATTCAATGGTCAGACCGGTTTTAAAATCATTGGTTGAAATCATCGTTTTCGCCCCTTCCAGCTACATCTTTGGCGTACTTTTTATTCCGTTTAAAATATTACCCTATTTTACCGCGCTTGACCATAGTTTTTACCTAATATCCCAAATTCAATTGTCATAGGTTTGCTTTTCAATTTATCTGCAAGCGTTCTGTCGGTTAGGTTAATCCTTTGGGACAGTGGGTTAAAACCTCGCACCCGGTATCGGTGATCACGACCAGATCTTCAATGCGCACTCCCCCCCAACCGGGGAGGTAAATGCCCGGTTCAACTGTTACGACCATGCCCGGTTCCAGCACAGTCTGATCCCGGGCCGCTAAGTTCGGTTCCTCATGGACTACTCTGCCCACGCCATGTCCCAGTGAATGCCCGAAATAATCTCCGTAACCGCTGCCACTTATGACCTCCCGCGCTGCTTTGTCCACTTCCGCCGCCATCACTCCCGGCCGTAAAATCTGCAGCGCCGCCTCCTGAGCTCTCTGCACCACCGCATAAATTTCTTTTTGTTTCGGAGTCGCAGCTCCGATACTGACAGTCCGGGTACAATCAGAACAGTACCCTTTCCACACCGCGCCAAAATCAATAATAACCAAATCACCGTTCTGGAATTTCCGTTCCGTAGCCGTGCCGTGCGGCAGGGAAGACCGGGGGCCAGCGGCAATAATAGTTTCAAAAGCCAGGGCTTGCGCGCCTTTTTTGCGCATCGCATACTCTAATTCCACCGCGACTTCTCTTTCCTGAATCCCCGGCTTAAGCAGCGGCAAAATTTCTAAAAAAGCAGTGTCAGCAATTTCAGCCGCTTTCCTGATGCAGTCCAGCTCTTCCTGGGTTTTAAGCATACGCAGTTTTAAAGTCAAATCCGGCAAGGGGATAAACTCAACTGCATCGCCCAGCTTGCCAACCCAGATTTCATATTGCTCATAGGTGACGAAATCTCGCTCAAAGCCAATTGTCTCCAGCTTGAGTTCGAGGATTAAGCGGCGCAGGGTTTCGCTAAGCGGCTGCTCAATTCGGACAATCGTAAAATTTACGGCCTGGGCCTTGGCCTGTTCCAGGTAACGGAAGTCAACCAATAGCTGAGCGGTATTTTTCGTAATCAGCAACATACCGGTGGAACCCTCAAAACCGCTGAGGTAAGCCAAGTTTTCTGGTTTTAAGACAATTACGGCCTCGGTTCCGGCTGCATCCATTTTTCCCCGAAAACGCTGCAACCGATTTTGGCAGACCTCGCCCAAATCTTTAACGCCAATTTTTGGAGCCTTGATTTTTATGGCTGCCTGCTCTCCCCGAAACGCGGGCCGACCTAGCCACCCCAGTTTCGGGGAGGAGTAAGGGAGATATTTAAAGTTAGTTTTGCT
>CAYXHK010000334.1:0-1970 GCA_964464665.1 uncultured Syntrophomonadaceae bacterium | reverse complement strand
GGGGTAGTGGCTGCAGGGATAGTCAGCGGCCCCGGCAAGACCCTGGCCGGGATGGATTCAGCCGGCAATTATGCGATGCTGCATGATCTAACTAAATGTGACGGGTGCCCCCATTTGGCGACCCCGGCTTGTGTGGCGGCCTGCCGCACCAAAAACGCCGCAAATTTCCCGGAACCCGAACTGCCGCTTAAAAATTACTGGCCGCAAAAGAAATTTGAGGACTGGTCGAATAAAAGAGACGTAACCAATCGGCTGACTCCGTATAATTGGACCTACGTGCAGCACCTGGATGTAGAGCATAACGGGCAGACGGTCAAGGTACACGTCCCGCGTAAGTGCATGCACTGCGACAACGCGCCTTGTTCCACGCTTTGCCCCTTCGGGGTAAACGACAAGACCCCGGAAGGCCCGGTGAAGATTAACCCCAACGGTTGTATGGGCGGGGCCAAATGCCGGGATGTTTGCCCCTGGCAGATTCCGCAACGGCAGGCCGGGGTAGGGATTTATTTAAAAATCGCTCCCGATTTGGCGGGGGGCGGCGTAATGTTTAAATGCGACATGTGTTATGATTTGCTGCTAAAGGGCGGAAAACCAGCCTGTGTCCCGGCTTGCCCCCGGGAGGCAATTCAGTTCGGCGATAAAGAAGAACTGCGTCAGTATGCCCGCAGATGGGCTCAGGAGAACCAAGGCTATATCTACGGCGAAGCGGAAAACGGCGGGACCTCGAATTTTTACCTCTCCAAAATACCGTTTGAGGCTATCAACCAAGCCGTTTTGGCCCAGGAATTTGATGGTACTCCAGGCAAGCCGAATCTGGCCGTTGGTTTTACAAACCCGCTTGATGAACCGGAAAAAATGCTCAGTGGGTTTATAATCGCTCCCATTGCCGGAGTAATGGCAGCCGCGCTCGGCACCTACCAGATAATGAAGGGAGGCAATGGTCATGAAGAAGATTAAGCGGCATAATTTAGCCGTGCGCTTCACTCACTGGGTTACCGCTCTCTCCATCTTCGTCCTGCTGTTTAGCGGCTTTGGCCAGATGCCGATCTATAAACGGTATTTCGTAGATCAACTGCCGGGGCTTGGCTGGTCGAGCAACTTTTACATTACCTTGAATATTCATTATGTGGCGGCCTTTATTTTGATCTTTGTCAGTTTTTATTATGTGGCCTACCTGTTAACGAGTAAAAATCTGGACATTCTCCCGCGTCGCGGGGACCTTAAGGAATCGATCCAAATTTTCGCTTCTATGGTCGGCTTGGCGAAGGAACCGGAGAATGACAAATATCTGGCCGAACAAAGACTAGCCTTTAGCGTAACCGCTTTGTCTGTCTTTTTCCTGATTGTGACCGGCAGCCTGAAAGTATGGAAAAACCTACCGGGGGTTTATCTTGCGCCGGGGACCGTGTTTTGGCTGGCCCAGATTCACAATCTTTTCACGGTAATTTTATTTTTGTCGATCATTGTGCATCTGTTGGCGTTCTTTATTAAAGCCAACCGCCCCTTGGTGCCCAGTATGTTTACGGGTAAAATAGATATGGAATACGTCCGGAAGCGGCACAGTAAGTGGTGGGAAAAACTAAATTCAAGGGCTAAGAAGTAAGCGAAAACTAAAACTAAAACGAAAACCAAAATTGAAGCATAAACTGAAGCGTGAACTGAAATGGGGGCAATAGGCCTGGTTAACGGAGGTGGAGGTGGTGGAGCACGCTGACCGATATAGATACCGGATCTGATAAACGATCCGCAGCAGACAGAGACGAGTTTTATATGCGGGAAGCTTTAGCTGAAGCCGAAAAGGCGGCAGAGCTCGGGGAAGTGCCGATTGGCGCGGTCGTGGTCCGGGCGGGGCAGATTGTGGGACGGGGATATAACCGCCGGGAAACCGACCGGGACCCGACTGCCCATGCCGAAATCCTGGCGATCCAGGAAGCCTCCCGTAATTTAGGCGGCTGGCGTTTACTAGAAAC
>CAYXHK010000333.1:0-1971 GCA_964464665.1 uncultured Syntrophomonadaceae bacterium | reverse complement strand
CGGCCGAGTCGGCGCACGTGGGCCTGGTGGACCGCATCTTTGCCCGGGTGGGCGGTCGGTACTCTTTCACGGTGCGTGACGATAATAAACCTTTCTATATGGACTTAGCGGACCATTTGGAACGCATCATTGATGCCACGGATACCTACCGCGATTTAGTCAACAGCGCCCTGGATTCCTTTTTTACCGTACTTTCCGGGCGCACCAATGAAGTGATCCGGATTTTAACCATTATTTCTACGATCATGATGCCTTTAACCTTTATTACCGGTTTATTTGGGATGAATGTACCGATTCCCTTCCAGCAGCACATTGGTTCTTTCTGGGCGATCGTCCTGATTTTCTTTATCGTTTCTGCCGGAATGCTCCTGTTTTTCAAGAAAAAATTATGGATTTAAAAACAGGGCTGAGAGTTCCTGAAAACTCGGTAAGCTAATCAACAAAAACTCGTAAGCTAATTAAGGGATTAAGCTTAAGGGATTAATTTGATCAGTTCGGTTAAACATTCAATGCGGTGATAATCCCCAATCGGTTCCGCGTGTTCAAATTGCCAGGTGGATTGGCCGGCGTAATGCACCGCCTTCAGACCGGCGGCGATTGATGGATTAATATCCGCCTTGATGCTGTTGCCTATAGACCAAGACTGCACCGGGTCAATCGCTAGCTCGGCGACTATTTGTTTAAAGCAGTCCGCGTTCTTGTCGCTTACGATCCGAATCTGCCGGAAGTATTTTTCCAGACCGCTTTCCTGTATCCGGCGTGCCTGGGAATCGGTACTGCCCTTGGTTACCAGGACCATCGGGAAGCGAGCGCCTAAATACTCTAAAACCTCATGGGCGTTTTCTACCAGACGCGGTTCCTGATGAAAGACTGACCAGCCCAGCTTTTCCAGTTCTTGCTCCAGCTCGTCCGAAACCGGTTGGCAGTGGTGCTGGCAGCAGTGGTGGTAAACTTGGCGAAGCGCCTCCGGAAAACAGTGGTTATAAAAGCCGCCCGCTTTTTGGATGTTTTCGATGTCCCGCTCGTCTACCAGTTCGGTTAAACCGGGCACAGCCAGTCCTAAATCTTCCAGCGCTTGACAGAACTGGGCGCGGACCTCATCAAAAATTTCGGTAGTTTTAATCAGGGTATCATCAAAATCAAAGATGATCGCCCGGTTTTCCCGGCGTTTGACGCCTGTCATCTCCTCACCCCAGTCGTTTTAGCGGAGCCTGAGCTCCAGGGATATATTTAAGTATACTGCAAAATGTCCCTAAAGATAATCGTTTGCCCTTTGGCTTTAAAGATAATCCTTTAACCCTTTCCGGTATAATAACCAGGCAAAAGTTCCAGAATGGAAATAGCTGCGTATTTTCGCCGACTTGCGGCCGGAATCCCGGCTTGCCTGGAGAAGATTAAATTTGGTTTTTATAATCCATAATTATCAATCCATAAATTATCCTTTAAGGAGGTCTAAACTTTGCTGATTGATTTTCTCAGTCCTCCCCGGGTGCTTTTTGGAGCCGGATGCAGCAGCCGTCTGGGCGAAGAAGCCCGGCGCTTCGGAAACCGGGCTTTGGTGGTAACCGGCAGGCACAGCCTGATCCGCTCGGAAAACCTGGCCAGAATTACCGTTCCGCTCCAAGAAGCGGCCATTGAGACTATTTTTTTTAACGAGGTCGACCCCGAACCGGCGGTAACCATCGTGGACCGGGTGCGCCAACAGGCTCGGGATGAGCAGTGTTCACTGCTGATCGGCGTGGGCGGGGGCAGCGTCTTAGATGTGACCAAGGCCGCTGCCGGGCTCTTTAACGAAACCGCAAGCACACAGGATTATCACGCCGGGCAGCCGATAACCCAACCCGGTCTGCCTTGGATTGCGGTGCCGACGACTGCCGGCAGCGGTTCAGAATCGACCAGCAATGCGGTGCTGATTGACCTGGAAGCCGGGCTGAAAGCCAGTGTCCGACACGAATTATGGATTGCTAAGGC
>CAYXHK010000332.1:0-1977 GCA_964464665.1 uncultured Syntrophomonadaceae bacterium | reverse complement strand
CACAGCCGATAAGTCCAAATCGGATCATTTTTAACAAGCCCCTTTAGTACTAACTATAAGACTAACTAACTGTATGACTAGCTGTAAAAAACTAACTGTTAGCAAAAAATTTGCGGATGCTCTGTACCACATACTGGATTTCTGCCAAAGTAAGTGCTGGGTCGATTGGCAGCGCCAGGACCCGCGAACATACTTTTTCCGCCAGCGGTAAATCGCCGACTCGATACCCCAGGGAGGCAAAACACTTTTGCAGATGGAGCGGCTCCGGATAATAAACCGCGGTTCCAATGCCTTTGGTCCGTAAATATGCCGCCAGTTGGTCGCGTTTATCTGTTTGGATAACGTACTGGTGAAAAACGTGCCCCGGGGTGACGTTAGGATAAATCACTTTAGCGGCCAGATTTTGCCGGGAAAACTCGCTGGCGTAGTTTTGGGCTGCTTTTATCCGACCCGCGGTCCACTGCGGCAGGTGACGCAGCTTGACATTGAGCGCGGCTGCCTGCAGGGCATCCAGCCGACTGTTATAACCAATCAGCTGATGGTGATATTTGGGCTGGGCGCCATGTGCCCTGAGGAGTCTAAGCTTCTTAGCCAGCGCGTCATTTTTGGTAATAATCATGCCGCCGTCACCATAGCCGCCCAGATTCTTGGAAGGAAAGAAACTGAAACAACCGGCGATGCCCACAGTTCCGGCTTTTTTTATCTCTCCCCGGACTGACGTTTCCGCGTCTATGGCCTGACAGGCATCTTCCACGACTTTTACCTGATATTTGGCTGCCAGATCCGCGATTCTATCCAGGTCAACGGGCTGACCAAAAAGATGCACCGGGATGATCGCTTTGATCCGGGGGTCCTTAGATAAGTGGGTTTCAACCGAATCCAGGTCGAGGTTGTAGGAAGCCGGGTCTAAGTCCACAAAAACCGGCACCGCGCCCAGCCGACTCACCGCTCCAGCGGTGGCAAAGAAGGTAAAGGCAGGCACCAGGACCCGATCCCCGGGGACAATTCCCAAAGCGTCCAGAGCCAGCAAAAGGGCATCCGAACCGGAAGCAACGCCTACCGCGTGTTTGGCCCCCAGGAATGCCTTAAAGTCTGCTTCAAAACTTTCAACGGCCGGACCTAAGATGTAGGTGCCCTGGAGTAAAACATCCCGGATGGCGGCCTCAATTTCCGCCTGAAGCTCCTGGTATTGACCGGCTAAGTTTAGCAGCGGTATCTTCATCTCTATTTATTTCACCCACCTAGCCAATCTCCGTAATTTTAGTGGAGTTTATTTTCTGGTATCCAGTCTGACAATCCCGACACACAGCCCTTTTTTCCTCAAAATCCAGCGTCAGGCCGCATTTACAAACCCATCCTTGTTGCCGGGCGGGATTACCGCATACCAAAGCATAGTCCGGCACATCCTTAGTGACTACGGCCCCGGCCCCGATTAAAGCATACCGGCCAATGGTCAAGCCGCAGAGAATTGTGGCGTTCGCCCCGATACTCGCCCCCTGGCAGATTCGGGTGGCTTTGAATTCCATCCGGCGGTCGATGAAGCTGCGGGGGTTAAGTACGTTGGTAAAGACCATAGAAGGCCCTAAAAAAACGTCATCTTCACAAAAAACTCCCGAATAGACGGATACGTTGTTTTGGATTTTCAGGTTATTTCCTAAAATAACTTCCGGGTGAATCACTACATTTTGTCCGATCCGGCAGTTTTGGCCGATTTGACAACCGGGCATGATGTGGCAAAAGTGCCAGATTAAAGTGCCGACGCCGATTTGGGCTCCCGGTTCTATATAGGCTGATTCATGCGCGAAGTAAGCGGGGTTTTGCATAAAGCGAATACTCCTTGGCTTTCATTGAATCTACAACAGGGTGATTTTCTGCCGGTCTGCCTGGATTTCCCGAGTGGCGTTGCGGGTGTCGAAAACATGTCGCGCGTGTTGGTGCAACCAGGCGTAATCCAGGCAGGAGTGGTCTGTGGTGATG
>CAYXHK010000331.1:0-1979 GCA_964464665.1 uncultured Syntrophomonadaceae bacterium | reverse complement strand
CCTTGCTGAGGGATTTCCGCGATCAGTATTTGTTGACAAACAACTTGGGTGCAGCCTTTGTCAACTATTACTATCAGAAGTCACCACCCATAGCAGCTACAATTGCTTCCAGCGAGCCACTGAAGATAGCGGTCAGAGTATTGCTTGCTCCGGCAATTGCAGTTGTGTATATGATTTATCACCCGATTTTGGGGGCAACAGTACTGGCTTTATTCATCGTATTCTTGGTATTCCGATTAAAATCTATTAAAATCCATTAAAATTGATTAGGCCGAATAGGCAATCTAAGAATAAGAATACCCAGGGAGTTCTGGTCGAAACAGGCAGGCGGAAATCATCTGCCTGCCTGCGTTAATGACGCAGTAATAAAGAACTTAAGCAAGAAAGGCTTTCGACCATAATGGTCAGCGAAAGTCTTTCTTTTTGCCAAAGACACAAAAAACAACATAATTTGAGCGCAAATTGACTATTTCAACGATGAATTAGGAATCCTGCGGTTTTAGTCGTGTTAGGTTCCAAGGCTGGCTTTGGTGTTTTATGGTATTTTTTTACATATTTTGCAATGGAAGGTTACATATTAAATGTGGTAAGATTAATGCAAAGTTGTCGTTAAATATTCCCTTAATTGTATGATGACAGGAGAAAATGGGTCGAGAATAAGGGCGAAATCATACTTTTTAGGGATTCTCTCTGAATTGAATTAGGGAGGGCAAATTCTTTAGGGAGGGTAATTATATGAGGAAACGATTTTCGATAACTGTCGCGAGTTTGTGTTTGGCGTTGTTATTATGTTTGCCGGTTGTTGCCGTGCCTGGCATAAGCGATATTGCCGGGCATTGGGCGGAAGAACAAATTGGAGAATGGGTAAACGAGGGGCTGATTTCCGGTTATCCCGACGGACAGTTTAAGCCCGATAACTCGATAACCAGGGCAGAGTTTGTCACACTGGTTAATCGGGCCTGCAATATTCCCTCAAATAACACTGCGGGCAATTTCAGTGATGTAGAGGCATCCGACTGGTTTTACAATGAAGTGTTGAAAGGCCAGGCTGCCGGTTACATCTCCGGCTATCCGGATGGTACATTCAAACCCAACAACCCCATCAGCCGCCAGGAGACAGCAGCCTTAATAACCAAGCTTCTGAGTCTGCAACCGAAAAACGACAGTATTAACGACAGTATTAACGATAGCATTATTGAGTCTTTTACAGATTATCAAAGTATTGCAGACTGGGCTAAATCCGCGGTTAACACAGTGGTAGCCAATGACATTATGAATGGATTTCCCGATAAAACCTTTGGTGCGCGAAAAAGCGTAACCAGGGCGGAGACGGTGGTTATCCTTGACCGGGCACAGGCCTATCAGGGAGATGAATTTATAAATGTCACAGGTATAGTCAAAATGGAAGATCAGCCGGTAAAAGGAGCGTACGTAAGAATTTTTGCCAAGGACTCCAATGAAGTTTTACAGGAAAGTGTCACTGCTGAAAGTGGTGAATATACGTTCGCAGTGCTTGGCGGCGAATATGAAATTACAGCAGTGCAGGGCAAAAATGTCGGTTATGCCGGAATAACCGTAACTAAAGCCGATTCCACAGCTAATCAGGAAATAAAGTTAGCGGCAGGGGTCCAGGTAAACGGTACGCTTTTGGACAAAAGCGGCCGTCAGTTAGCGAATCTTCCAGTGGCTTTTACTACTAACCCAACCTTTGTGGGAAATACCAACGGTCTGGGTAATTTTTCCATTGTGCTGCCTATAAGGGGCAACGACGGGCAATTATTAACTTATACCGGTTACTTCTTTCATAACGGGATGCAGGGAGTTTTTGCTCAAAACCAGCAGTTTAGCGGCGATACTAACCTAGGCCAACTTAATACTGATATCGCCTCCTCGGGCGGAGGCGGGGGAGGCAGCAGCGACGGTAGCAGTGGGGATACCACGCCGCCGGTTCTGAGTGCTACCAGTGTCAGTGCGGTAAC
>CAYXHK010000330.1:0-1989 GCA_964464665.1 uncultured Syntrophomonadaceae bacterium | reverse complement strand
ATAAATCCACATACGATACACTTAAAAAATATGGGGAATTAGATAGCCTGGAAGGAAAACTGCAACTACTGCGAAAAAACCATAGAATAATTAAAAACAAGGTGCTATGTTTGATTATTCTATCCAGATAACCTGAACCCAAATAACTTGAATACCTAACTCCAAAAGCAGTTCGATTGTGAGCATATAACAGACGGTGTAATCCGAGAAGGGGGTTGTTATGAAAACTATAGATGTGGCTTTAAAACCCGAACCCGGCGCGGGAACCGGGTGCGACCCAGGAAACCAGGCGGAAGCGGAACAAAGTGTATTAAAAGCGGAGATCCAGAAACTGAAACAGGAACGGGAAGCCGTAATCTTGGCTCATTTTTACCAGGATAAAGAGATTCAGGAGATAGCCGACATTGTTGGCGACTCTTTTCAGTTGGCCAGGGCTGCCCAAGACGCTAAAGCTCCGGTAATTGTCATGGCTGGGGTGCGCTTTATGGCTGAAACCGCTAAATTGCTTAACCCGGAAAAACTGGTCCTGCTGCCCGATATCGAGGCTAGCTGTCCGATGGCAGAGATGGCTGATGCCGATGGGATTAGGGCTTATCGCCGGGAGCACCCGGGGGCATTGGTTGTTTCCTATGTGAATACTACCGCGGACGTCAAGGCTGAAAGCGATGTTTGCTGCACTTCGGCGAATGCGTTGGAGGTTTTAAAATCCCTGGAGCCGGATCGGCCGGTGCTTTTTGTGCCGGACCGTAATTTAGGCAAGTTTATTACCCAAAAAACCGGACGGGATATGGATCTTTGGGAGGGGCACTGTCCGATTCATCAGTATTTAACCCCGGCGGAAATAACTGAAGCACGGCAAAAACATCCGCAGGCGGAAGTGCTGGTGCATCCCGAATGTGATCCCCAGGTAGTGCAGCTGGCGGATCAGGCTTTGGGCACCAACGGGATGATTAAATACGTGGGGGAATCCGATGCGGAAGAATTTATTATTGGCACTGAGGCGGGTTTGCTGCATCAACTTAGCGCTCTCTACCCGCAGAAACGGTTTTATCTGGCTGCGGAGCATTTAATCTGCCCGGATATGAAAAAGATCAGTTTAGAAAAGATTCGGGATGCCCTGAAAACCCTCCAGCCCGCAGTTGAGGTACCAGCGGACATTACCTATGGAGCGCGAAAGGCGCTGCTCAATATGGTTAAGATTTATTAAAACGCTGAAAAAAACATAGACATAAACTTGGTTAGAGGGTCAAAAGACGCTTTTCACTGGAACACTGTTCAACTATTAATACTAAATGAGTTTGGCGCATCAATACGGCATATATTTTGGCCGGCGTTCTCCATTATGCGTGTCTAAATGCCGTTAAATTGGGATTGCATTTTTATGATTTACGCGCTGATTAATATTTAACCTTTTGACACTCCAATCAATCTTGAATAACCAGCTTAAGAATAAAAGGCGAGGAGTCGAGGCGATGTGAAGTTTTCAACTCGTTCTCGTTACGGATTGCGGGCCATGGTGGACCTGGCCGAGAATTATCACCTCGGTACACCCATCCCACTCTGTCAGGTGGCGGAAAGACAGGGTTTGTCTGAAGGTTACCTGGAGCAGCTGATGACCTTTCTGCGCAAAGGGGGATTAGTCCGAAGCGTCAGGGGGGCGCAGGGGGGGTATTTGCTGGCCCGGGAACCGGCTCAGATTACGGCTGGCGAAATCATCCGGTGCTTGGAGGGGCCGCTTAGTCCTACGGATTGTGTGAATGAAGATGACCCGGAAATTTGCGGCCGCTCTGAAACTTGTGTCACCCGGGGAATGTGGGAGCGGATTCGGGAAGCAGTAGCCGAGGTGCTGGATAGCACCACCCTGGAGGATTTTCGCCGGGAAACCGAGAACTAACGCATTTTTATTTGGTTTTGCCTTTGCCGACGTATTTGTAGAGCAGGTAAAGAGCAAGCACCGACAGGATCCATTGAATAACAATATCACTCATA
>CAYXHK010000329.1:0-1998 GCA_964464665.1 uncultured Syntrophomonadaceae bacterium | reverse complement strand
GGTCCACCCCCCGGCCTTCTTCCGTCTCGAGCGCCGCCGCCATTCGATCAAGCAGCGGATAGTTAAATATTTTCGACCGGATGAAATCGAAACTCAACCAGTCTTTTTCTACAATATTAATAATCCCATCCGTGATCCGACTGCGGTTGTTCGGGATGATCGCGGTATGCGGAATAAACTTTAAGCCCAAGGGGTGCCGAAAAAGGGCTACCACCGCAAACCAATCCGCCAGCGCGCCGACCAAGGCGGCCTCACACGCGGCAAATAACAATCCCCCTACAAAACTGCCCCGGTAAAACCAAGCGATAAAAGCCCCAGCCAAAGCCAGGAAAAACATAGCGGTAGCGATTGCATTCATTCTTCTCATGGCTCGTTTTCCTTTCCCGGCTCAGAGCCTGGCGCTAAATAATCCGCCATTTCGTCAAACTATAATTATATTATCCCCCGCCTTCCTTTAATGCAATAACAACCTAAAAAATACCCTTCAGTCGACAACGGGTTCAATTCTCTCCCGGCTCCTAAAGGGTAAGGTTTAAGTCTATGCTCTAGAGCATGACCTGACAAAAGCTCAAAAAGATCCGCTTCTATTCCCCAGATGGTTTATCCAGCCATAATTGACTGCAAAATCGAATATCAAGCACGCAGCGTTATTTGACTTTGACTAGTCCTTCTTTTTCAATTAAGGCCTGACCTTCCGCACTTAAAATGAAATCGATAAACTGCTTGACGTCACCGGTCGGCGCAGTCTTGGTCAGATACAGGAATGGCCGGCTGATTTTGTAGGTTCCATCTAAAGTCGTTGCTGCGGACGGGGCAATTCCATTAACCGCGACTGTCTTTACGGTCTGATCAACGCTGGCTAACGAACCATAACCAATCGCCTGCGGATCCCCGGCAACCGTACTTCTGACTGCCCCGGTTGACCCCTGAACTATAGCGCTGGCCTTCATCTTAGCATCTTTACCCAATACTATTTCCTCAAAAGCCCCTCGGGTTCCCGACCCTTCTTCCCGGGTTACCACATTGATAGCCTTATCATCGCCGCCAACTGCTTGCCAGTTAGTGATCGTCCCATCAAAGATGCCTTTAATTTGCTCGACTGTAAGGTCTTCGACTTGATTATTTGGGTGCACTAATACAGCAATTCCATCCTTGGCGATAACGGTTTCCGTCAGTTTTTTTCTTCTGGTTTTAACTCCCGGGAAGAAGACCCAATGTCAGCTGCTCCTTCTTGGGCGGCTTTAATGCCGGCTGAAGAGCCGCCGCCTTGGACAAAAATCTTGACTCCACTGTTCATTGCCATATACGCCTGAGACAGAACTTCAGAAATTGGCTGCACCGAGGTAGATCCAGAAATATTAATAGTCGTTTGCGCCGGCGGCGTTGCTCCTTCTTTATCCCCGCAGCCCGCTGCGCCTAACGACAGTGCCGTCAACATACCCATAATTACGAATAACCCACCAAGCTTTATCAATTTATTTTTCACGATTATAGCCCTCCTTAATGATTAAACCGAAAAATTAAACCTTAATAATTAAATCTTAAGCTGATCCATTTCACACAAGATACGGATGGTCGATCCCCAGACGGGGATTCAAGTTAACCGGCTCGTAAAACCTTTCTGCATCCTCTTTCACTGGCATCCAATTCCCAGACCGGGGTTCAGACGGAGATTCCTACAACTGAGCAAGCGATCTATTGGCCATTTCTATAAAATAGCGGCTGATCCTCAGATGGCTGGTTCCACCTCCCCCACGCCTTATAATTATTACTCGCATTATCATTCAAGTCTTTTCTCTGACCGGTTACCAGGTAAATCGTCCATTCTCCCAGATTGGTTACATGGTCTGCTACCCGTTCCAGAGAATGCGCGATCAGTAAGAGATAAACCGCTTGACGGCTGGTTTGGACATCCTTGGTCATAAACTGCAGTAAATCCCGAAAGACTTGATCGTAAAGAAAATCCACTTCCTTCTCTTTTTCAATCAGGGAATAACA
>CAYXHK010000328.1:0-2028 GCA_964464665.1 uncultured Syntrophomonadaceae bacterium | reverse complement strand
ACGCCGTCAGCCGGTGGATTCCGGCGGGAACCGCAAAAAAAGTCATCCGGGATGAGTCAGTGAGATTAAAGCAAAAACGGAAAGTCTCCATCCTCTTGGGGATTTGGTTGGTGGCTGCGGGCTTGCTTATCAATTATGGATTGGACTCCTATGCCTTAGCCGCGCTCTTTGGGATATTTGGCAGTCTATTCTTAAGTTCTCCGTGGGGATACCAAACGATTAAGACTCTCGATAGTTTTATTGATAAATTTTTAATCGGCTTATTAAGGAAGGAGGTGAAATCAGATGCTTAAACGTTTTCAAGGTTTGTTATTTTCCAGTGCCGCCATCACCCTAATGTTCATCGCTAATATCGGAATCGGCCCTAACTGTTGGTTTGTTCTTTACGAACCGGATATGCCAAAAAGCTTACAGAGGTAGACAGTGAATATTATCTTGCTTGAAGATGAGGAATACACCCGAAGATTTATCAAAAAACTGGTCTCAGAACATCCGCTGGTAGAAAACGTTCTGGATACGCCAAGCGGCAAAGAGGCGGTCAGACTGGCGCAGGAAGTCAAACCTGATATCGTCCTGCTGGATATCGAGCTGAGTCCGGAAGAAAAACTCAATGGCATAGATGTCGCCAGTTTGATCCGTTCTTTTTGTCCGGAAACCCATTTTGTTTTTATCACCGGCTATTCCAAATACGCGATTGACTCGTTTGCCGTCCATCCCTATGACTATATTTTAAAGCCGATTAAACAAGAAAAAGTGATGGAGATAATCGGCAATCTGGCCGCTAAAATAACAACCAGACCGGTTGATGTATCGAAAACCAGCCCCGGGAAAATAGCGGTTAAAGTCAGGAATGAAATATTGTTAATCAATCTTTCCGACATTCTGTTTATTGAAAAGTTGGAAGGAAGAACCCAAATCCACACTAACCACAACGTTTATAAAATTACGCAGAATCTAAATGAGCTAGAGACAAAATTAGAATCCAATTTTCTTAGGGTGCATAAATCGTTCATCGTAAACTTGGATAAAATCAGCAGAATAAAAGAGATTAGCAGCCGCTCCTATGAAATAGGTTTTGAAAAATGCCCCAAAGTTGCCCTGATGAGTCGTTACAAATTTGAAGAACACCGGGCGAAATTAACACCCTCGTAAAGAGGGTCTTTCTTTCATAAGGCACTAATTTGGATTCATTTAGAATAAATAACTTATTGATTTTCAGTTTATTTAATTGTTTAAACTCGATAAACCGGTTTAACCGATAAGACGGAGGGAAATCCATGGATTTATCTATTAAGACAACAGAGAGGGATAGTTATGCGCCGGATCAGGCTTTGAGTCTTTCTAAAGAAATCCCGGGAAACCTAAGCCTGCTAGAGGTTAACCTTCTCGATGGTAATACGGCTGGTTATTTTACGATAGATCAAAATTGGCGGCTAACCGATTTGAATGAAGTGGCCGAGCGCATATTCTTTCAAGGTCGGCAGGTTTTATTGGGAAAAGTAATTTGTGAAGAAATAATCCCCGAAAACTCAGACCTGGCTATTTTTCTAAACCTATTCGCCAATGCCATGAGCCTGAAAAAGCCATTTTATTTTGAAATGCCGACGCAGCCAGACCGCAGTTGGCTAGAAGTTCACGCCTATCCAACCCGAGACGGTTTATCGGTTTTCTTTCGGGATATTACGCAAAGCAAACGGGTGGAAGAAGACCTGCGTCTAGCGGAAGAGCGTTTTTCGCGACTGCTTGATGAGGTAGGCCGTTTAGATCAACTGGGACTCATCGGGAAAATGGCGGGCAGTTTTAGTCACGAAATCAGAAATCCCCTGACTACGGTGAGAGGTTTTCTTCAATTGCTTTCGGGAAATCCCGATATGGCAGAGTATAGGGAGTATTATCAGTTGATGATCGAAGAACTCGACCGGGCCAACGCGATTATAACAGAATGCCTTTCCATGGCCAGGAACAATCCTTTATAGGTCAAACCCTATAATCTGAATGAAATAGTCGAAAGGATGCTGCCGCTGATCC
>CAYXHK010000327.1:0-2030 GCA_964464665.1 uncultured Syntrophomonadaceae bacterium | reverse complement strand
GAAAAGCTGCCAAGAGAACCATATACAAAGTGGCTCCATGGCGAGCGGCTGAGGCTTCCAGTTCAGTCAGCAGATCTCTTTCCACTTTAAAGCCAAGCCTCTTACCAGTAAAAACCTGTACAGCCTGACGGGGGTAATCCAGCGGCAGATTAAGCACCGGGATATCCCCGGCAAACGTCTCCAGCCAATAGTTTTCATGCGCTGCCAGCACTGGCGCCGGTGTGGACCTGGATAATTGTTCTGCCTGCCAGACCACGTAATCCCGGTATTGGATGTTCAGCTCAGGCAAAGAGTTTCCCGCATACAAATCAGATAATTCTTCCAGAAAAATGCTCAGGGATAAGCCATCAAAAACGATATGATGTACATCTAAAACCAATAAATGAAGACTTAAGCCGAACTCTGCTATGCCCACCCGAATCAGGGGTCCCCGGCTTAAGTCAAAGGGCCGCACAAAGCTTTGTATGATTTGCTTAAGATAGGCCTGGTCCGGCCCCTGCTCAGGCATTGGGGTCTGGTCTTGCTTATACCCATTCTTTGGCCCCTGCACCTGATCCTGGCTTTGTATTTGGTCCGGCTCATGCACTTGGTCTTGCGTTTGGTCCCGGCCCGGGTCCCGCGGCTGGTCCTGGCCTTGGTCTACCACCTGGTCTTGTACCCGGTCCCGCTCCCTGGCCGGCACTGGCTTAGCTTCGAGCACCTCCAGTGGCACCCTTCCCCATTGCCCAAAAGGAGCGATGGTTTGCATAGGTTGTCCATCAATAATCCTAAACGAGGTGCGTAACATTTCATGTCTGTCAATCAATTGGTTAATGGCTTCTTCCAGGCGGGCCAGATCCAAGGTTCCAGCCAGAACAAGCCCTATGGTAATATTATAGCTTGCTCCAATTCCCTCCATTTGGCTAACCGAAAAAATCCGCAGTTGGCCCATTGAAAGAGGATAATACTCCTGGTCTGGTGCAGGTGCTAAGACTTCCTCGACTTCCCGCAGCTTGTCGGCAACCCGACGGGCTAATTCCCTGATCGTTGGATACTGAAAAATATCAGGCAACCCGATCTTAACCTGCAGCAACTTCTGAATTTTAGCTTGCATTATTCCAGCTTTTAAAGAGTGCCCGCCAGCACTGAAAAAATCATCATCAATGCCAATCCGGGACACACCCAGAACTTCCTGCCAAATAACCACCAGGGTCTCTTCTAATTCGTCACGTGCTGCAGCATACGGTACAGTTGTTTCATTGTCCAAAACGGGTGCCGGTAAGGCACGACGATCAACTTTACCATTGGACGTTAAAGGTATTTCCGCAAGCACCATGAAATAGGACGGGATCATATATTCGGGCAGATTAATCCGCAAATGACCTTTCAGCTCGGCACTCGACACTTCTTGACGGGTTACTAAATAGGCGCATAAGTATTTGCCGCCGCCACTATCCAAAAGATCGAGAACCACAGCTTGGCGGACTGCTTCATGCTCAATCAGCCGCTGCTCAATTTCTCCCAGTTCTATGCGAAACCCCCGAATTTTTACCTGAAAGTCCAGCCGACCGACAAATTCCAAATTGCCGTCCGGCAGCCAACGCACCAGATCCCCGGTCCGGTACATTCTTGTTCCGGGTATAAAAGGATTAGCAACAAATTTTTCCGCTGTGATTTCTGGTTTATTCCAATATCCCCGGGCAAGTCCAGCCCCAGCAATGTACATTTCCCCGGGCACTCCGATGGGCAAAGGACGTTGGTTATGATCCAAAATATAAACCTGGGTATTAGCCAATGGCTTGCCGATCGGAATTGGTGTTTTAGCCTGCTCCTCCACAGTGTACGCCGTAGCTGATATGGTATATTCCGTCGGTCCATACTCATTGGTCAGGGTATACCCTCCAAGCCGGTATTGTTTGAGCTTATCCCCCCCAGTAACCAAACGCCTCAAAGATTGATTGTCCGTCAGTTCCATAAACTGTTCGGCAAACTGGGTCGGCAAGTCCGCAATGGTAATCTTATGCTCCTCGAAATACTCATTCAAGGCTATG
>CAYXHK010000326.1:1159-2042 GCA_964464665.1 uncultured Syntrophomonadaceae bacterium | reverse complement strand
GATCCGGAACCTATCCCCTGGAAGGCTTTGTCCCTCTTGGGCTTAACCGGGGCTTTTCTATATTTTGCCCTACAAAACTACGGTTTGTTCTATACCAGTGTTTCGGCCGGCTCCCTGATTCAGGGAGTGATTCCGGCGATTATCGCGTTGTTTTCCGTAGTGTTTCTGGGAGAGCGGATTGATGTCTTTCGGGGAAGCGGCATCTTTTTGGCGATCGCCGGCGTGACAGCAATTGTCTTTCTAGGCGGCGAAGTTGAAGTGCAGGGCGGGAGCCGTCCCATCCTGGGTAACCTGATGATGTTCGGCAGCTGCCTGGCCTGGGGCGCCTATACTATGCTGAACAAGCGTTTGAACCTGACCATCAGCCCAGTGACGGCCACACTGGCGACCTTCCTTTACGGGATGCTGTTTATGCTGCCTTTGGTGATTTTCGAATTATGGGGCGTTATCCTTGACCTCAACTGGGTAACTGTAGTTAACGTACTTTACCTGGGGATGGTCGCCTCGGCGCTGCCGATTTTTCTGTGGAACTACGCCCTGCAATACTACGATGCCTCCGAGGCGGGCCTTTACATCAACTTGGTCCCGGTTATTTCGGTCATCAGCGCGATGCTGTTTTTGGCGGAACGGGTTAATGCCGGCCAGGTGCTGGCTGGTCTGGTCGTAATCCTGGGCGTGTTGGTAGCCAGCGGTATCCGCTCTGGCCAGAAGAACTTACATGATCTGAATAGACCATTGACCAAAAGAACTGAACTGACCGGAACAGACCATGACTAAGAACCAGCTTCAGGTTCGGCTGGGAGTCCCGGTGGTTTCGGTGGTATCAGTATCGGTATCGACAAAACCGAATTGACCAGGATCAGACTTCATTATTGGCAGGGGG
>CAYXHK010000326.1:0-1149 GCA_964464665.1 uncultured Syntrophomonadaceae bacterium | reverse complement strand
TCAAAATGCTTAATAGAAATGTTTTGAGAATTCTATCGCTGGTTTTTGGTGCAGCCTCACTCGGGTTTGCTGTTCGTGGAGTTACTACTGGAGGTGACCCCGGGCCGGCGGTTATCCTGATGGTCTTTGCCTTAATCTGTACTGTGGCTTATAAAAAAAAGGACAAGTGAACACCTCGCAAATATGACCAATAAATATGGTCATTCCTTTCTGTGAAAGGCACAAAACGAAATGAAACAGGGTTTAGTTTCAAACATATGACCCATAAATATGACCCGCAAATATGACTCATAAATATATTTATAAATATGACTTAGCTTTTTCTTTAACCGGGGTCCGTCGGGCTTAGTCCTGCGGACTGCTTCCTTTTAAAACGGGAAATGCTATAATCAAGAAAACTGCTTTATTGGCGGAATTTAATCGACTGTTCTCCAATCTATTAATCTAAAGCTTAAACTAAGATCTCAATTGGGTAAAAGTAAGAAAGAAGGCAAATAAAGCATACGATGATGCAGGTCAGATTCGGTTACGGACACGGTTGTAAGGAGTTTGCCATAAACGAAAAAAACCTGCTCCAGGAAATAGGCATAAATCCGCTGCCGCCCGGACGGCCGGAATTAGAGGAAGTGGCTTACGCACTGGAGTACCCTATTGGCACGCCCCGGCTGCGGGAAATCGTCAAACCCGGCGAGAAGGTCGTGATTATAACCAGTGACGTCACTCGTCCGATGCCGACCCGCAAGGTGCTGCCGCTGATTTTAGCGGAACTGCAGGCCGGAGGGGTGAACTTAGCGGACGTCCAGGTGGTCTTAGCCTTGGGCATCCATCGCGCTCACACCGAAGAAGAACAGCGCTTTCTGGTCGGCGAGGAGCTTTTTGAGCAGCTTAAGGTGGTCGACAGTGACCCGCAGGATGTGATCCGGCTGGGCATCACGCAGCAGGGAACCCCAGTCGATATTTTTCGCCCGGTGGCGGAAGCCGACCGGCGGATCTGCTTAGGCAATATCGAATTCCATTATTTTGCGGGCTACAGCGGGGGGGCCAAGGCGATTATGCCCGGGGTCTCGACGCGGGAGGCCATCCAGTGCAACCATCGCTTCATGGTAGACCCGCAGTCGTGCGCCGGAGAACTGGACGCCAACCCGGTGC
>CAYXHK010000325.1:0-2047 GCA_964464665.1 uncultured Syntrophomonadaceae bacterium | reverse complement strand
ACCGGATGTTTGGCAGCAAGGCGGAAATGAAGCAGTTGTTCAAGCAAATAAAAGGCAATAAAAAGCGGTGACATAGATCCCTGTTGAAAAGTAACGACAATGGCGTTACAATATTATCGAAAGGGGATTATTCACATGGAAAAAACCGCGACTTTAAATTTAAGAGTTAATCCGGACGTAAAAAGAAGGGCTGAGGAAGTTCTCTCTCAACTCGGCATACCTATGTCAACTGCGATAGATATTTATCTGAAGCAGATTTCAATGACTGGTGGGATACCTTTTGCTGTGATATTGCCGAAAGCTCCGGCTTCCGTAAACGCCGATCTGATGACAACTGATGAAATTCATGCAAAGTTAAAGGAAGGATACAAGGATATCGAAGATGGTAATGTGCAGGATGCATACGCTGCCTTTCAAAGATTTCGGGAGATACACGCATGAAGCGGTATAAGATTCAGATCACGGACAAGGGACTTTCGGATATGGAGGAAATTTATAATTATATCGCAGAGCAACTACAGGCACCGGAAGCGGCCATGGGACAGTATAACAGAATAGCCTGATGCAATTGAAACTCTCGATACGTTCCCGGAACGCATGAAACTAATGGAGACAGAAGAAGAACGTGCGCTAGGACTAAGACAAATGCAGGTTGATAACTTTTCTGTATTCTTCCATATCAGAGAAGAGCGAGTAATCATTACTAACGTTTTGTATAGTGCCAGCGATATATCCTGGCGTTTGCGTGATTTGCTAAATACTTAAACCTGAAACACCTCACCAGTTGATTTAGCGTCAGCCGGCGAGGTGTTTCTTATTTTGCGGCTTATTCCAGAATTACTATCTGTACCGTCCTGTAATTGCAGATAATATTTAACAAATTATGCAGGAATTCGTCATTCAAAATGGAAATAGTTTTAAATGGGGAAAAGCATTAAAACCGTACATAAAGCAGATACCCAAGACATTTGAATAAGGCAGAGTTATATTACTATGTTACATAAAGTTAGGAGAAAGAACATGCTGACCGGAGAAGTTCGCAACAAGGTTGATAAAATATGGACCGATATCTGGGCTGGCGGTATTACCAACCCTTTAACCGTTATCGAACAGCTGACTTACTTGATGTTTATCCGCTCTTTGGACGAAAAGGAATTGGAAAACGAACGCCTGGAAGCCCTAAGCGATGAAGCAGTGCCCAAAATCTTCCCTTCGGATGAAAATGGGCAGGCAATGCGCTGGAGCAAGTTTAAGACCAAGGATTCCCGTCTGATTTACGATATTGTCAGTACAAAGGTATTTCCCTATATCAAGGCAATGAATGGAGAAAGTTCTTCCGCTTTTTCACGCTACATGCAGGATGCCATGTTTTTAATCCCAACTCCCCAGGTGCTGCAAAAAATTATTACCGGCTTAGACGAGCTTTACGAACACGATATTAAGGATTTGGATATGCAAGGGGATCTTTATGAATATATGCTGGGCAAGTTGGCTACTGCCGGTCAAAACGGCCAATTCAGAACGCCCAAGCATATTCGGGACATGATGGTACGTCTGCTTGCTCCAACCCCTGATGATAAAATTTGTGACCCGGCTTGCGGTACGGCGGGTTTTCTGGTGTCGTCCGCCGAGTTTATCCGGGAGAAGTATGAAGCCGAAATGACCAGTGAGCAGTGGGATCATTTTGCCGGGGAGATGTTTACCGGCTTTGACACCGACCGCACCATGCTGCGTATTTCTGCCATGAACCTGATGCTCCATTCTATAGATCAACCTCACATTGATTACGTAGACAGCGTATCCAAGCAGAACAGCATTTCTTCCGTTTATGATATTATCCTGGCAAACCCACCCTTTACCGGTACCGTGGATGCGGAGAGTATTAACGACAACTTAAAGGCCGTCTGCAACACGAAAAAGACCGAGCTTTTATTTGTGGCTTTATTTTTGCGGATGCTGCGCAAAGGCGGCAGATGCTCCTGTATTGTGCCGGATGGAGTTTTGTTCGGCACCAGCAAAGCCCACAAAGCCTTGCGTAAAGAGTTGG
>CAYXHK010000324.1:0-2068 GCA_964464665.1 uncultured Syntrophomonadaceae bacterium | reverse complement strand
GAAAGAATATTACCTACGCTTTGATGAATCGGGAAGATTACGCCGACCGGCGCGAACAGTACCTGGATGAGGTGGCAAAGTACCATCAGGAGGGTCGGGTATATACCGTGTAGGTTGCCGTGTAGGCTGGCAGTTGTAAGCTGACTTATAGTCGTGTAGGTTGCTGAGCAGGCTGCCGTTGTAGGCGATATGAAAAATGGAACTAACATTGGGCTCCGGCAATAACGGAGTCCATTTTATGCAAGCATAATTAAGTGAATAATCGCATCTCTGAAACATCGCAATAATCAGGGTTAGTATAAACCGGCCCGGTGAACCAGCCCGGCCGCGCCCAGTACCTGGGAGTTTCCCTTAAGCTCGGCCCGGACTAACTGTACTGGTTTGCACAGAGCGGGAAAGGCGCGCAGTTCGACTTCTGGCCAGGCCGCTTTAAGCAGCGGTTCCCCCAGGCTCTCCGCGACTCCGCCCCCAATCACGATCAAAGCCGGGTTTAAAAGGTTGATCACACCGGCCAGACCCATACCGAGATACGCCCCGGCCCGGCTGACAATTGCAAGGGCCGTCGGATCATTCTCCTTTAAAGCCAGCGTAACCGTCTCCCCGGTGATGCGGTTCAGGTCTCCGCCGGCTAATTGCAGCAGCGCCGCCCCCTGCTCTTGAACTGCCGCTTCCCGGGCCATTCGGGCAATCGCCCGACCCGAAACCATGGCCTCTAAACACCCGGGGTGGCCGGAGCCGCAAGCCGGTCCAAGTGGCTCAACCACCAGGTGACCGATCTCGCCGGCGCCTCCGCTGCATCCCCGATAAAGTTTACCATCCAGAATGATTCCTCCGCCGATCCCGGTGCCGATGCCCAGGTATACCATATTCATCGTTTCCCGACCGGCACCATACCAAAATTCACCCAACGCTGCCGCGTTAGTATCATTCTCCAGCCAGACCGGCAGACCGGTCCGGGCCGCGACCAAGTCCCGCAAAGGTACCTCCCGCCAGTCTAAATTCGGGGCTTCCTCAACGACCGCCTCCGCCTGCGAAACCACCCCGGCCACCCCGATACCCAGACCGATTACCGCTTTTCCCTGTTGACGCAAGACCCGCAAGAGCCCGCGAATATCCTCAGTTTCCGCTATTGCGCTGATTGCTTGAATTGTGTTTCCGTCAGCATCTTGTGGTGCGCTGGTTTCCCCGGCTTGTTGCAAGACCAGTCGAATCCCGGCAAACAGGTTCGTCAGGACCGTCTCTAATCCCAGATGAGCCTCGGTGCGCTGAATCACCTGCGAAACTACCCGACCGGCCTGATCCGCCAGCACCAGGTTTATCTTGGTACCGCCCAAGTCTACCCCTAAAGCCAAATTCCGGGGTGCTGCTGTATTTCTTCTGATCGCCAATTGTTTCACCCCGCTTAAAAACTGCATATTCTGGTGTTATGTGTCGTCCTGTTCAACTTAATCCGCCGGCTTTTCAATCAACCAATTCTTTATACTGCATACTGCAAGACTTTCAATAATCCGATAGACTCTTTTGCAAGCGATTCTAATACTGACCGGCTTTAATCAACACTTGATACTATTTAGCAATCGGTCTTATATCCGGATCAGCTTATACTGCCGGCTGCCCAAGCCCACCTGTTCCCCGTAGGCCAACTGGGGACTCCAGTCAATGTCGGGTCGGACCGCCCGAAAAATATCCGCTCCCTGGGGCCGGCTGCCGATCACCGAATTAGCCAGCGAAGGCTGACTGTTTACCAAATCTATCGCCGCCTGATCAATGGCCACTGGATCCCGGGAAGCCAAAATCCCGATGTCCGCCACCACCGGCGTGTCGTTCCAGCCGAAGCAATCGCAGTCCGGGCTGATATTGGTCAAGAAACTGATACAGCCGAGCTTCCCGACCTTGCTCTTTTGCACACCCAGCGTATACTCCACCATTTTTTCCTGAAGAGTTTCGGGCCGGGTTTTCCAACTGACCTTGATGGCCATTTTCGGGCAGGTCACCGTGCATTCCCCGCAGCCGATACACTTATCGTAGTCGATTCGGGCCCGCTTCTGAATTTTAGCGGCCTTAGCCT
>CAYXHK010000323.1:0-2078 GCA_964464665.1 uncultured Syntrophomonadaceae bacterium | reverse complement strand
ATGGGCTGATCCATCGGAATGCGGTAGCCCGCCGAAAATCCAAATTGACCAAAAAGCTGAACCTTAACGCGGCTAAAGAATAGATTATCTGACTATGCGAAAATAAAGAGTAAATCCGGTTAACTTTTTATATACGAAATACGAACTGCGAACAAAACACCACCCGAAAAGGTGGTGTTTTTTGAATGTTTTAACTTCAAAACCTACTTCGCTGATTCAGCGGCAACTCAGCTGATAAACTGACTCAGCTTTTTCCACTATACCCGGCAACCGAGGCGATTTTCTATTTCGGCAGAGACAGCTGCGCAATCAGCACTTCCAGCCAGATCTCCGGATCGCCGAGACTCGTCTTAAAGGCTACATCCAGCTCCAACATCCATTTTAAAGCCTGCGCCAAATTAGTTTCCGAAAAATTTTTCGCTTCCCGCCAGTATTTTTGGGCGAGCCAAGTTTCTACCTGCATACTCCGGGCCAATTCTGGATCCGGGTAAGCCGAAGAGTTCCCTGCTTTAGCCTGTAATAACCGGCGCAGGTGCCGGACTAAGAGATAGAAAATCCGCTGCGGCTGAATCCCGCTTTGGGTTAATTCCCCAATTCGGCTCAAGGCTAAATCCGTCCGCTTTTCCGAAACCGCCTGCATAATATCAAAAATCCGGTCTTCCACATTACGGGGGCAAAGCTTTTGCACCACGGCTAAATTCACCTTCACCGGCGCTTGATCTTTATTCAAAAACAAGCTTAGCTTGGTAAGTTCATTTACTAGACCATGCAGGCTTTTTCCGCCAAACGCAATCAGATAATCCAAGGCAGCCGGTTCCAGATCCAGCCCCATTCCGCTCCCTTTTTGCTTCAGCCAGACTCGCCGGTCCCGATCATTCATTTCCCGGCACTCGAGCGCTATCCCCGCGGCTGCCACTTGTTTAAACAATTTCCGGCGCCGGTCCGCTTCCCCGGGTGCCAGCAGAACCACCACGCTGCTGGGGTTAGGTTTTTTTAAATAATTGAGGAATACGTCCGTGGCCAGAGAGGCCGGTTCGCTTTCCGGCGCGTCCTCCCCAGGCGTATCTTTTTCCGGCATAGCTGAGGCCGGCTCAGCCCCTTCTCTCGCAGCCGCGGTTTTCCCTTTCTTGGTTTCTTTAAACCAAGGGACATTTTTGACCAGGACCAGGCGTCTTTCCAGCAACCAGGGCGGCGTGTCCGCGCAGTTAACTACGCTGGCCGGGATTACGCTCCCGCCGTCCAGCAAATCATAGTCAAACCCGGCCGCTTCCGGCTTTACCAAAGCCTCGCGCAGCGCCAGCACCAACTCCTCCATCAAGTACCGTTCCGTTCCGTAAAAAAGGTACACCGGACGAAACTGCCGCTGTTTTATCTCGGCGAGTACTTGAAGGTTATTGGGGCCGCTGTTTTTGGGGCTACGGTTGGAACTTGGGCGTGCCATTCTGCTTAGCGCTGACTGACCGCTCCAATTCCAAAGCGGCGGACAGCGCCTTTCACCTCTCTTTATCCTAATCTGCATTTATCCGAATTGCCCTTTTACCAATCTGCCTGCCTTTATCCTAATCTGCCTCTGGCTGTTTAAAAGCAAAGACTCTAATCCGGCGGCCATCGCATTCCAAGGTGACCGCTCCGTGCCGGTCGGTCCGAAAGACCGGTACCTGCCGCTGCTGAAAATCCTGGACCACTTCGGCCGCGGGATGACCAAAACTATTTCTCCCTACCGAAATAATGGCCACCTGCGGGTCTACCTCACTCAAAAAATCAGCTTCCTGCGAGTGGCGGCTGCCGTGATGGGGCACCTTAAACACCTGGCTCTTGAGTTCCACTCCTGACTGAGCGATTTCGCGCATTCCTTCAGCCTCCACATCGCCGGTCAATAAGAGGGAGTTATTCTCGTAAAGCAAACGCAAGACCAGCGAATTATTATTCCGGTGGCGGCTCGACTGGTCGAGCTCTGGCCCGGGATGCAATACCTGAATCTGCATTTCGGGATCCAAATTGAGCAGACTGCCCCGTTTCGCCTCCGCTACTTGCGTTCCTTTGGTTAAAGCCAGTTGCTGCAATTCAAAATAGGCTGC
>CAYXHK010000322.1:0-2080 GCA_964464665.1 uncultured Syntrophomonadaceae bacterium | reverse complement strand
TTTTCGGGCTAAAAAATCAAAATCCCTTTCCGTTATTCCGGTCAGGCTAAGCTTACGGAACTGGGTTGCGAGCACCCGCGCGCAAATTTTACCAAGCGGACTCCCAACTCCGGTCACGACAACCCGGACCTGGGAAAACGGCAGCCCTTTATGACTTAGCGATTCAACCAGCAGCTGACGGACCAGACCGGCCCGATAAACGGTTCCCCCAGACAGGGCCAGCGGGAAATTGGGTTTAAAAAATTCTCCCCATCCTCCATAATCAGCTTCGCCAACGCCCAGAATATTAATTCCCAATCTCTGCGTCAGGTTGGTCAGTTGCCGCGCCCGCTGCCGATAAATCCGGGCAAAAGTCTCGGCCGGATAATCGGCTTTTGATAGGTGCGGCTGACAAATCAGCCATCCGACTCCACCCTTTTCTGAAACGCTCTTTAAACCTTCTAATCTGCCGCCGATGAATATGGGGATCCGGGTGAGGATGGGGGTTTTGAGGCGGCTGTTTCCGGCGGAAAACTCGGGCTGCACTAATAAAGCAAAGTTTTGCAAGGCACGACTCCTGATGCAGAAGCATAACGCTTCGTAATCCAGACAATCCAAATGTTTCATCCTTATCACATAACTGTTGTCACATTTACTATTGTCGCATTCATTATTGTCACATTTCCTAAACTTAGGAATAATATATCTTATCCCCAAAGTTAATTAATTCATTTGTCCCCTGAGGGGACAAAAAATAATCTACATGCAAGTGGCAAATTCGACAAGAATTGAATCTGCGCTTGCTTTTTCTTTTTTTATTTACACTATATTGTTCGACGCCGTTAACGGTAATCCTGATCCAAAACCCATTACAATTAAAACACAGTGCAAGGCGCTTACTTCAAAATCTAAATCACATTATACAACTGCATTTTATAAAGAGATCAAAATTAGAAATAAGCCTGGTTACCTTTGGATACATTCTATGTTCCATTAACTAAGCCTATTCTAAATCTTAGAAATATAATATTCATCGGTTTTTATTTGTCTTTAAGTTAAGCGCGATTAACCGCCAACGGGTTCTTGGCTTATAATTATAATTCTACGACTCTGGGTTTAAGGTCCATCTGCTCCAGCAGCCTGGAATAATCCGCTGGGGTAATCTCGGACGGGGGTTTGCCCAAAATACTGATGAGGACCCCCTCCATCACATTAGTGCCAAAAGAACGGCCGCCCAGTTCCGGCGTGGTCGTGACCAAGGTCTTTATCCCGCGGTTTTTTAAAAATGCCAGGTCTTCCGTGGTAACCGTATTCGTAATAATCGTTTGCCCCTGCATTTTTTCTGGGAGATGCCGCCGGATAAACAAAAAATCTCCGGCAATTATTTCTGCCTCCTGGTAATAAGCACTATACTTGGGGATTACCTGCTCCTGTTTTTTCCCCGTTGGATAAAGAACACTGAAAGGCAACTGGCTTACCACCGGCGCGATACAACGGGCTACCCTTTCCAGGCTCCGCAGTGATCTTAACGGTATCGGAACCCCCAAACCAAAGATTAAATCGCCAAAAGTAATATCTGCCCCCAACTCATCCATAGCCTGGGCCATTCCAAAACGGTCCGCCCCGGAAACTAGGAGCACTTTTTTGCCCTTAAACTTAATCTGGCCTTCCCGGTTTAGGTCCTGAATGACTTTTCGTTCCAAGGTGTTCTTCAGCCCGCTGCCATCTACAATCGGCGTTTTTTGGGCTGCGTTGCCGATCTTGCGAGCATCTCGCAAGGTGTACCGCTTATCCCCGGCGTAAATATATAGGTCAATCCCACCCATACCGAAAGCATCCACATTTCCGTCCAGTTCGCGGATTATTGAAATAGCCAAATCCATATCCCCGTCCGTACCGATCCGTTCAATGCTGAACCGTTCCCCTAAGAACTCCGCCTCCACTTGGTGGTTACGTCGGGAGGATCCCAGACTGACGCTAACTATCCTTTTCAACCAGACTGCCCCTTTCGTTTTGATCTAACCCATCTGTCCTTAGCCGACAGGCCTGGATTATCTGCCGCAGCAGTTCGGGGTCTACCCACTTATCCCCTTCAATCGGT
>CAYXHK010000321.1:0-2102 GCA_964464665.1 uncultured Syntrophomonadaceae bacterium | reverse complement strand
GTTGGCTACGTTGGCCGAGACGTGGATTCCATGGTCCGGGATTTGGTGGAGACGGCTATTCGGATGGTGCGGCAGGAAAAAATGGCGGAGGTAAAGGATCGAGCGGAACAAATGGCGGAAGACCGACTGTTGGATTTGCTCCTGCCCGGCACCTCCCGCCGGGACAAAGGCCACCGCAATCCCCTGGAGCTATTGTTTGGTGCTGCCTCTGATCCAGAGCCGGGAGATGAATCAGAGCCGCAGTGGAAAAGACAAGAGGATCAACGCCAGATTCTGCGCCAGAGTTTGCGGCGTTTCGAATACGAAGATCGTTATGTGGAGATAGAGGTAACGGATCATGTTCCGCCCATGATGGAGATTTTCTCTGGTTCCGGAACGGAGGAACTGGGTATAAACCTTCAGGATATGTTGGGAGGGATGTTTCCCAAGAAAAAAAAGAAACGAAAAGTGACGATTGCGGATGCCCGCAAGCTTTTGACCAACGAAGAGGCCCAAAAACTGATTGATATGGATGAGGTTATTAGCCTGGCCGTAAATCGAGCCGAACAATCCGGGATTATTTTTCTGGACGAAATCGATAAGATTGCCGGAGCCGAAGCCGGTTACGGCCCGGACGTGTCCCGCAGCGGGGTGCAGCGCGATATCTTACCGATTGTCGAGGGTTCTACGGTTATGACTAAGTATGGCCCAGTTAAGACGGATTATGTGTTGTTCATTGCGGCCGGCGCATTTCATACGGTTAAGCCCTCGGATTTAATCCCGGAACTGCAGGGTCGTTTCCCGGTTCGCGTGGAACTGCAAAGCTTAAGCCAAACGGAGTTTAAAAGGATACTGGTGGAACCCAAAAATTCCCTGATTAAGCAGTATATTGCCTTATTAAGCACCGAGGGACTGGAACTTATTTTTACCGAGGACGGATTGGATGAGATTGCGGAAATCGCTTACACGGTAAACAGCCAGACCGAGAATATCGGGGCCAGGCGTTTGCACACCATCCTGGAAAAGTTGATTGAGGAACTGTCTTTCACTGCTTCCGAAAGGGCGGGCCAGCAATTTATCATTAATCAAGCCTACGTTCGGGAAAAATTGCAGGGGATTGCCCAAAGTGAGGACCTCAGCCGGTATATTTTATAGATAGGTGGGAGTTAATAATATGAAATCTTTGTTAGACAAGACCAGGGCCATAAATCGATTGTTGCAGACCTCAGCGGGGAAACCAGTTGATTTTAAGGAAATGGCGGAAGTGCTTCGGGACAATATTGGCTGCAACGTGTATATTCTGGGCCGGCGCGGCCGCCTTTTGGGGCACGCCTGGGTGCCCGGTTTTGGATGTCCAACTATTGATAATTTGGTGGATCAAAGCGATTTTAACTCGGGTAATTTCAATATGGATATGCTGGCCGTTACCCAATCCAGGGCTAATCAGGCTTCGCACACTGCGGAATGTTATTTTAAGGTTCCGGGGGTTAAGTGTGCCCAGATCTATAAAATGATGACTATCGTACCGGTTATTGGCGGCGGCGAACGGCTCGGGACTCTGGTGATGGCTAAACTGGAAGGTGAATTCACAGATGGAGACATGATATTGGCCGAATATGGGGCTACTGTTGTCGCAATTGAAATCGTTCGGTCAAAAACGGAAAAGGTTGAAGAACTGGCGCGGAGAAAAGCGGCGGTGCAAATCGCGCTCGGCACTTTATCTTATTCCGAACGAGAAGCAGTAGAACATATTTTTGCGGAATTAGAAGGCAATGAAGGCCTGTTGGTGGCCAGCAAGATTGCGGATCGGGTAGGGATTACGCGGTCGGTTATCGTCAGCGCCTTGCGGAAGTTTGAAAGTGCGGGCGTGATTGAGTCCAAATCCTTAGGGATGAAGGGCACTTTTATCCGAGTTTTGAATGAAAACCTGCGGGATGAGTTAGAGAAGACTCACTAAACTTGGTTCGCCTCAGGAGGAAAAACTTAGCGGATATGAAAGCCCTAAGTGCCGGTCTAATTTGGCCCTTCCCGGGCGTAACGCTTTACCGTACGGTACGTATTAGTTTTGCGTTAACCTTGGTAATGCTTATTTATAGAGTCGGCTGGGTGCCCAAAGCACTAAG
>CAYXHK010000320.1:437-2117 GCA_964464665.1 uncultured Syntrophomonadaceae bacterium | reverse complement strand
GAAGTGGCCGGGATGATGTTTTTCTTTGACAATACCTTCCTGCTGACCAAAGGCAGCAGTACCGGAGATAAACTCCAGGAAATCCATGAAAAATTCGGCACCATTTTGATGGGCTGTGACATGTGTACCATTGAAAGAGGCATTGACGATAACCTGGTGGATGGTGCGGCGATTGGCTGTTTCCCCAATCTTTACGCCGTTTTGGGAAGCGCCGAAATTGATCAGGTTATCACTTTATAAGGAAATCGATGCAGACGAAGGGGATATAAGAAAAAAGATGAGCCCGGTTCAGGCTTAGACCGGGTGTATTATTAAACGCAAATACGCCCGTTTTTTAATCTCTTTTTTGTTCTTTTTAAGTTTCAATCCGCAAATCAGTATGCTGGGGATATGGTTTAAGAGAGTGCCCGCGGAAAGCAAGCAATAATGGCAGACCTCATCAATCAGCGACCGGTGCAAATCTTTTCGGGATTGCTTCCGAGGCAACATTATGATAAGCTTATTAAACTGATGATATAAACTACATAGATGCCAGGGGGGCTGGAAAGGCCGGCTGAGATAAAGGACCGATAAATCCTTTGACCCTTTAACCTGATCTGGGTAATACCAGCGTAGGGAAGGTGGAGAGATAGCTGTATTGCTTTTTTGAGCACAGACCCTACATGGGTTTCTGTGCTTTATTATTTTATTGAATAAAGGAAGGTGCTGATCAAAATGACTCAATTAGAAGCCGCTAGAAAGGGCATCATCACCCAGCAAATGGAAGAGGCCGCTAAACTGGAGGGAATGAGCGGGGAGGAATTACGGCAGAAAATTGCTGCCGGAGAGGCTGTTTTACCTTGCAATGTCAACCATAAAGGCATTAAGCCTATTGCTGTGGGGAAAGGTCTGTCGACTAAAGTGAACGCCAATATCGGAACCTCAGATGCCTATCCGGAGTTAGAAAAGGAATTAGCCAAGCTACGAATCGCCATTCAAGCCGGAGCGCATTCAGTCATGGATTTGAGTACCGGCGGGGATATTGACCAGGTCAGAAAAAGCATAATTCAAGCCTGCCCGGTTATGGTGGGAACCGTTCCCCTCTATCAGGTACTGGTTGAAACGCAAAAATCAGGGAAGGGTATAGTGGAAATGACCGCTGAGGACATCTTCGCTGGTATCGAAAAACACTGCCAGGACGGGGCTGACTTTATCACCGTCCACTGCGGGGTAACGTTAGAAGTTATCCAAGAACTAAGGGAAACGGGCCGGGTGATGGATATTGTTTCCCGGGGCGGTTCCTTTATCACGGCTTGGATGCTCCACCACCAAAAGCAAAATCCACTCTTTGAACAATACGATCGCTTGCTGGAGATTGCCCTGAAGTATGACGTGACTCTAAGCTTAGGTGATGGGCTGAGGCCCGGTTGCTTGGCAGATGCCACTGACGGCCCCCAAATTAAGGAGTTGATTACCCTGGGAAGCCTGGTTAAAAGGGCCAGGGAAGCCGGAGTTCAGGTGATGGTAGAAGGACCGGGACATGTACCCTTAGACCAAATTGCGGTCAACATGAAACTGGCGAAAACCCTCTGCCATAATGCGCCTTTTTATGTCTTAGGTCCCTTGGTTACTGATATTGCACCGGGATACGACCATATTACCTCGGCTATCGGCGGAGCCATAGCCGCATCCAGTGGAGCA
>CAYXHK010000320.1:0-427 GCA_964464665.1 uncultured Syntrophomonadaceae bacterium | reverse complement strand
GCTATGTTACACCAGCAGAACACTTGGGCTTGCCTTCTGAAGAAGATGTCAAAGAAGGGGTTATCGCTGCCAGAATTGCCGCTCATGCCGCTGACTTGGTCAAAGGGATCAAAGGGGCTTGGGAATGGGACTTGGAAATGGCCAAAGCCCGCAAGAAGCTGGATTGGGGAAAACAGATCGAGCTGGCTATCGACCCTGAGAAAGCTTCGAGAATGCGTCAGGATAAAAATGAAGCTGACCAAGAGCACTGCACCATGTGCGGAAAATTTTGCGCCTACAAATTGATTAGCGAATACTTAGGAACCGATTTTACCGGTTGTTAAATAGTGAGGGAGGCAAAATAAGAGATGAACAATAATTTAGACCGGTTAGATGAACTATCGCACTGTCTGCAGGCTGTTAAGCGCCAAACACCGCTGGTTCACGC
>CAYXHK010000319.1:0-2152 GCA_964464665.1 uncultured Syntrophomonadaceae bacterium | reverse complement strand
GAATTCTCCGCTTCACAATCCACTGAAATAATCGTTAAGCCCCCAAGGCACCAAGCGTATACCCAGCTGGGTGGATTTCCCGCAGGATTTCCCAGTCTGACTCGGCCACGGCATAATCTTGCGGCTGACACACCGCCAGTTCCAGGTATTTACGATAGAGGGTTACTACAGCCTCCACTACTTCGGGGCTGTAATTTTGGGCTTCAATCCGCAGACTGGCGGGCTGCTGCCTGACTATCCAGGGCAAACTGGACAACAGACACAACTCGTAAGGTAGTAAGACCTGGGTCCGACAATTCTGGTCGACCTCAACCGGGTACTGCTGACCGCATTCATCGAGGAGCACCAGCCCGGACCGGTGGCAAGTATTGCTGCATACGTCCCGGCTGCCGGCACCTTGCTGAAGCACCGAGGGCAGACAAAGCTCGAGCACCATGCCGGTTAAAACCCCGTGCACCATGACCTCGATCGGCAGCTGGGTATTTTGCTGCAGTACCGACAAAAGATCCGCGCTCAATTCCAGGGAAACCGTGGCCTGCGTAAGACCCATCCCGGCAGCCAAATTAGCCGCCAGACTGTTTGTAATATTTAAAGAAAAATCTCCGTAAAGCGGCAGTTGGGTCGTCTGACGCGCCAGCCACCAGGTGCCCCAGTTGCTGACCATGACCCCGTCTACCGCTATTTGTTCCAGTTCCTTGAACCACCGGCTGAGTTCACTCATCTCCCGGCGCTTGGTGATGCGGGGGGTAAGCACTACTAAACGCGCCCCGGCCGCCCGGGTCTCCACCAGGGCCTGCTCAACCTCCCGGCGTCCCCACCGCTTCGGATTAGCAGCGGTAACCTCACCGCTCACATAAATCGTGTTGGCCCCGGCGGCCAAAGCCTGGCTTAAGGCTGAACTTGAGCCAACGCGCACGGCTAGCTGCGGATATTGGTCTGGTTGTGGGTTTGGGTTTGTGTCAGTAAGGTCAGCCACAGCTGCCGTCCAACGGGCTGACTGAACTTGATCAATATCAATCGGTTCCGCCGGAATCCCTTCCCTTACCTGGTTGATGGCCGGCGGAATAACCGGACGAGTCGGAAAGGCGGGTTCCCTTTCTCCGGAAAACCCAAAATAATTGGAGCCAACTTGACCCAGCGCCTGTCCGGCCGTAAAATCCCGGACCCGGCGCTCCTGCATAGCAGCCCAGACCGCCTCATCGGTTTGGTAGCTTTGCGGGTCATCCCAGTAACGGTCCACCGCGTCTCGGTAGGCCTTGACCAGCGGAGCCAGGAAAGCGCCTTCGCGCATCCGACCTTCGATCTTAAAGGAGCAGATGCCGGCTTGGATCAATTGCGGAATGAAAGGATATAAACATAAGTCCTTGGTCGCCAAAATATAAGGACCGGCTGACGCTGACGCTGTCGGCTGGCCGGTTTTCGGGTCTAAGGCCTGATAACGCCAGCGGCAGGGTTTCATACAGCGACCGCGGTTACTGCTTTCCCCAAAAATAAGTGAACTGGTTAAGCACTGCCCGGTATGGGACACACACAGGTCCCCGTGGACAAAATACTCCAGTTCCATTCCCGATTCCTGACCAAAACGGTAGATCTCTTCCAGACTGAGGTCTTTGGAGAGAATCGCCCGTTCGAATCCCATTTCTTTATAGGCCAAGAGCCCTTCCAGGTTATGAATATTCGCCTGCACACTGGCATGGAGCGGCCGGGTTAACCCTAAACTCCGAGTCAGGCTTACGACGCTCAAATCCTGCACGATCAAAGCGTCCACCTGTATTTGTTCCAAAAATTCCAGATAGGCTTGTAATTCAGTCAAGTCGTCTTCAAAATATACGTTATTCAAGGTTACATAAAGTTTAACCCCTTTTTGGTGCGTAAAATCCACGGCCCGGCTTATTTCCGCATCGCTGAAGTTAAACTCCGAACGCCACATCCGCATGTTCAACTTTTTTCCGCCCAGATAAACCGCATCCGCGCCGGCCGCGACGACGGCCTCCAGCACGTCCCACCGGCCGGCTGGGGCTAAAACTTCCGGTTTAACGGCTGCCATTGAACCAGGCATGAGCCGGGTTTCCCTGTTAAGTGCCACGACTATAAACTCCCGTCTAAATTAAGATTAAGCTGCGTTTAGGATAAACGATGCTGGATAACGATG
>CAYXHK010000318.1:0-2170 GCA_964464665.1 uncultured Syntrophomonadaceae bacterium | reverse complement strand
CAATAATCTTGCCAACGTCAATACCGACGGATTCAAACAAGGGAAAATATCGATCAAAACTTTCCAGCAGCAGTTGGATGGGGTTATGGCTGGAGATGAAAAAACGGATCTTTCGGCGGGGGTCCTGAATAACAACGGTGATATCGAGAGTTCCAATGTCGATCTAGTTACTAATATAGCTGATATGATAAGCACAGCCAGAAGTTATTCTCTGAATAGTCGTATGATTACATCCCAGGATGAAATCCTGAAAAAGGCGGCTGAAGAGGTCGGAACGCTAAAATAAATTTAATTATTCTGGTTTTAAGAGCAAAGCGCAAAAGTCTTGATTACTCAGATGGGGAGGTTCACTACATTGGGTAGAAATATATTAATAGTTGATGATGCCGCATTTATGCGTATGATGATTAAGGACATTGCCTCCAAAAATGGCTTCAATGTTGTAGGGGAAGCCCAGAACGGAAAAGAAGCGGTAGAAATGTACGTAAAATGTAAACCGGATATTGTAACCATGGACATTACCATGCCTGAAAAGGATGGCATTTCAGCCGTAAAAGACATTATGTCCATAGACTCTTCAGCTAGAATTATTATGTGTAGTGCCATGGGCCAACAGTCTCTGGTTATGGAAGCAATAAAAGCGGGAGCCAGAGACTTTCTGGTTAAACCCTTTAAAGCCGAACGAGTAGTAGAGGCTATTGAAAAAGCATTGCGTTAACAGATATAGGAGATGACCCTCGCCAAACCAGTTAAGGAGCATCGTGGTCAAGGTGTTAGATGCAATTGGCTTAATGAAGTCTATCTTTAGTCTCGGGGCAATCTGCCCGTTTAAGACTTAGATGCGACTATTTCAATTAAGGAGCATCGTGGTCAAGGTGTTAGATGCAATTGGCTTAATGAAGTCTATCTTTAGTCTCGGGGCAATCTGCCCGTTTAAGACTTAGATGCGACTATTTCAATATTAAAGGATGAGATGAAAGAATTATGAATGAAACTTTATCTCAATCAGAAATTGATGCACTCATAAATAGTATCGCCGGTGGTGAAAGTCAGATACTGGAAAGAGAGGTTTCTCAACCAGAGGCCAAAAAATACGATTTCCGCCGGCCTAATAAATTTACCAAAGATCAGCTGCGGACATTGTATATGATCAATGAGAATTTTGCCAGAATCGTATCTAACTTTTTATCCGGTTATTTGCGCAACAGCATAAAAATAACCATTGAATCGGTTGAACAAACAACTTATGAAGAATTTCTGGTCTCCGTTTTTACCCCTACTTTATTGACGATATTTCAAATGGAACCCTTAGAGGGGGTTGCAGTTTTTGAGTTCAATCACGATTTCACCTATCCCGCTATAGATTTATTGTTTGGCGGTACCGGAAAAAAGGCCAATAGAGTAAAGGAACTAACGGAAATTGAGCTCAGGGTATTAAGGAAGCTAAACGAAAAACTATTAGAAAACATGGCATTAGCCTGGACAGACGTCTACCGCTTTACCCCTTTAATTGAAGCGCTGGAAACTAACCCGCAATACAATCAAATCCTTTCACCGAATGAAACTGTTGCTATAATTACCTTCTCAGCTGAAGTGGCGAACAATCGCAGCATAATAAACTTATGTTTGCCATATGGGACTCTGAAAGAAGCAATTTCTAACTTGACGGCGATGAATTGGTTTGCTGCTCAACAAGATTTCGATATTTTACAGTCCAAAAACATTGAAAATCGTTTAGAGAACGTAAGCTTAGAGCTAAATGCCTGTTGTGGCGAAACCCAGCTGACCATTCAAGAATTCCTGCAGTTGGAGGAGGGGGATGTGGTGCTCCTAGGCACGAAAATGGGTGAGGATATGAAGCTGCTAATAGATGACCTTCCCAAGTTTACATTTCAGCTAGGGGTTCTTGGAGAAAAAGTCGCTGCTATAATTACCGGGAAATTATAGGGAGGAAAACATGGAGAAGCAGTTTTTATCACAAGAGGAAATAGACGCTTTACTGGGTAGAGCCAACAGCTTAACTGATCATGAGAATGAAAACACAAACAACGCTCTCTTATCGCTAGAAGAGCAAGATGTTATGTGCGAAATAGGAAATATAAGTGTCGGTTCTTCTTCAACCGCTTTGTCTGAACTATTGTCTCAGAGAGTCATAATAGATACTCCCACG
>CAYXHK010000317.1:0-2185 GCA_964464665.1 uncultured Syntrophomonadaceae bacterium | reverse complement strand
AGCTTCGGCCAGGATAACGGCAGCCCGTTCCGCCTCTTGTAAAGAATTGTTGTCATTGCCCATTTCAACCAGAATTGCCCCAACGTGCAAATCCTGATTGTACGTGCCGGGTTTAACCCGAGCCCCGCGACAGACGCCTGGGTATTTGGCTTCCAGATAATCGGCTATTTTCTCAGCCAATGCCTGGTTTTGTTTCCACTGGGGATGGGGACGCCTTTCGTCACTGCCCACCACAAACATAATCCGCGCGGTACTTTGCCCGTTAATCTTCACGCTGAGTGAATCATCGTGGGGCAAAGAGTCGCGATGGACATCGACCAGAATTTTTAAATCCGGGTATTTAGCCAAAAGAGCCTTCACGGTTTGTTTGGAATTGACGTACGATTTGGTCCAATTTGGGTAGTCGTGAATCGTATCCACATAAACTGTGGCTATCCCGTATTTTTCTTCAAGCTTAACTGCCAAAGTTTTTGCCACCTTTGCTACTCCCCCATTATCTCCCTCTACTTTGGCCTTGCCGGCTGTAGGAATATAGGTTTCGGCATTATGGGTATTGTAGATGGCAATCAATGGGGTGCCGCTGCCTTTATTCAGCCAATCCGAGGGGTCGGTCGGTTCCCCTGACGCTGCACCATCCAGTCCTTCCAAGAAATCGTCCTCCTCCAGTTCAGCCGGGTCATACGGCACATCCGTGGAAACCGCCGGAAACGTTTCTTCATAAGGCGCCGCATAGACTCCTGTATTAACGGGCATTAACAGTTCGCGGCCTGTCCTTTCTAAAGTGGCCAGCCAGCCCAGTTCTAAACTTACCGCAGCCGGCGGGTTCTTTACCACCTGCAGATACGGTTCCCAGGTTTGACTAAAAACTTTAAAATTCGGAGAATCCGGCGCGCTCCCCCGGTCGAGCAGCAGCGGCAATCCCTGGCAAAGGGCCTGTTTCAGCCAATAATCAGATATTTCAACCGGTATTTCTACCCTTAAGCCCGATTCAACTGGCGCCGGCTTAGTTTCGGTTAAATTTTCCCGGTACAACCCCAAGAGGAGCAAAAAGACCAAAAGCAACGGGATTAAAATCAATTTACCTGAAGGTGGCTGGTGCATCCGAGAGCGCGCCCGCAAAAAAATGATTTTAAAATTCAAGATCCCACCCCCCTGGCCGGCAGCATTTAATTGGATACTCTTGGCTATCCAATTGTATGCCCCGAAAACGGGGTCTATGCCAAAAACCAGAGCCTGAATAAATAATAAGCTAGTAAATAAAGAAGTAAATAAATCAAGAGGCAAATTGATTAAGAAACTAATAAGTCAGGGGCTAACAAATTAAGAAGCTAATAACTCAAGAAGAAGGAAGTCCTAAAAGCTAGGACTTCCTTCCGGTTTATGGTGTCTTTGGCTTAAATCAGATTTGGCCAACGGTTAAACCTATCTTAATTCAGTTGGCACAAAAGCATCAACCAGACCAATTACGAAAGCAGCCAGGAGCGCGCCGATAATGGTAACCGAAATCATGTTGGGAACGATAAACTGCGCTAAATAGATAACCACAACCGCAGATACGAAACCGACAATTCCCCGACTGCGGGGAGAGATATTTTTACCTAACAGTGCTTCTGCAATATAACCTAATATTGCGATAATAACGGCGGCAACTAACGCTCCGGTAAAACCGGCTACTTGCATTCCCGGTATTAACCAGGATACTACCAATAAAACTAAAGCGGAAACCACGAAGCGAATAACCGTTCCAATGAGACCTTGGCTGTTCATTGACTTTTCACCTCCTTAAATTATAATAAGTAAAGCGGTTATAGCTTTTCCTTTCGTGGTTTACTCTATACCATCGCCATTTTTACTTGCATTATATTAACATCCGTGTTAATATATTTTTTGTTAACTTATGATTCATTGGTACCGGTCTCTGACCGAAGGAGGTGAACCTCGTGCCTAATATAAAGTCTGCAATTAAAAGAGTAGAAGTATCCAGAAAAAGAGCGGCTAAGAATGCTTCCGCCCGTTCTGCCATCAAGACGGCGATTAAGAAGTTTGATGATGCCATAACCTCTGATTCGACAGATAAGATTCAACCTACTTTTACTAAAGCGGTTAGCTTGCTGGATCGGGCGGCGCAGGATGGGCTGATCCATCGGAATGCGGTAGCCCGCCGAAAATCCAAATTGACCAAAAA
>CAYXHK010000316.1:0-2208 GCA_964464665.1 uncultured Syntrophomonadaceae bacterium | reverse complement strand
CCCAGCGGTCGAACCGCTGCAGCCGCCAATAAACATCAGCAACAACAAAATTAACTGGGCGGTCGGGCTCCATTCGCCAAAATTGGTCGTCGCAAATCCGGTGGTAGTGAGTACGGAAACTACTTGGAAAAGCGCGTTTCTAAGCAGAACCTCGCTCAGCGGGTATAAACCCCGGATTTCCCAGGCGACAAAACAAGCGGCGATAAGAATAACCAAACTGTATAGTTTAAATTCCGGATCTTTTAAAAAAAACTTCAGGCTTCTGCCGCGGATCGCCTGAAAATAAAGGGCAAAATTGGCCCCGGCCAAAAACATGAACAGTAAAATTATCCATTGGATGACTGGATTATAAAACCCCACACTTAAATTTTTAGTGGAGAATCCCCCGGTAGCCATACTGGCAAAAGAATGACACAGGGCATCAAAAAGGTTCATCCCGGCCAACCAGAGCAGCGCCACCTCCAGCAGTGTCATCACAAAATACGTGGTCCAAAGGATCCGGGCGGTTTTGGCTACCCGAGGGGTAATTTTTTCCGATACCGCTCCCGGCGCCTCAGCCTGAAAAATCTGATTCGCCCCTACGCCTAACTGGGACAGCAGAGCGACGATCAGCACAATGATGCCCATTCCCCCCAGCCAGTGCGTAAGACTGCGCCAAAATAAAATAGCTTTGGGCATGGCCTCTACATCGGTAAAAACAGTGGCGCCGGTCGTTGTAAACCCGGACATGGTTTCAAAAAAAGCATCCGTAAAACTAGGCAAGCTCCCGGAAAAAAGGTAAGGCAGGGACCCAAAACAGGAAGCTAAAATCCAGCCTACGGTAACTAAAGTAAAGGCTTCCCGGTATCGAACCAGGTTTTTGGGCTGCTCTTGCTGCTTAAAAACCACAGCCAAAAATAAACCGACCAACCCGGTGACGAGAGCGGAAATGATCAAGGGCCAGGGATCCTCCCTGTAATAATAGGCCCAGGGCACCGGCAGGAGCATACTTAAGCCAATGAGCACTAAAAACCGGCCAAGGTAGGCAAATAAAAGCGGGTATTTCACTTTGTCAAACTACCTCCATTAGCCTGAAAATACCTTTCAATCAGGTTAATATGCTGTGGCAGGGTAAATACCATGACCTGATCCCCCGCCTTGATTAAATCGTTGCCTCCGGGTATGATTACCTCTTCCTGGCGCCGAATCGCGCCCACCAAAGTTCCGGCCGGCAGTTTTATTTGTTTTAAGGAACGGTTAACCACCTTGGCTTTTTCGGGAACAATGATTTCCAGCACCTCAGCCTTATCTCCGTCCAGCAGGGTAACCGACACGATATTTCCCCGCCGAATAAAACGCAAAATCGCTTCTGCCGTCAGCAGTCTAGGACTAACCACTACATCAATTCCCACTTGTTCCATGAGGTGGGTATAATCGGAACGTCTGACCTGCGTAATCGTCCGCTTGATCCCTAAATTTTTAACCAACAGGGAAACGAGTAAATTCAGTTTATCATCCGCGGTTACAGCTACAAACACGTCGGAATCCTGAATATTCTCTTCAATTAACAATTCGGGATCCGCTCCATCGCCATTGATGACCAACGCCTCGGGCATCCGCTGGGCAAATGATTTGGCCGCTGCCCGGTTTTTTTCGATCACTTTTACGGCCAGTTTCTTTTTCAACAGGTATTCCGTGAGATAATAACTGACCCGGCCGGCCCCTAAGATGGTGATCTTCTCGTTTTTCTTTAATTGCTTGCCGATTATTTTCTCCAGCACAGCGTTGTCGCGGGTGCGAACCATAACAAAAACGTGATCGCCCTGCCGAATCATATCCTCGCCGCTGGCCACTATCATATTGCGGAGAATACAGGCAATCAAAACTGGCTGAGGGAAATTCAGCTCTTTGAGTTTTTTCCCCACCACCGGAGCCCGGTGGCCAATTTTAATTTCTACCATTTGGATTCGGCCTTCCGCGTAGTAATCCGTGTTTAAGGCCTCCGGCACTTCGATCAGTTTAGCAATTTCCCGGGCCGTAACCTGTTCCGGGTTGATAACCAGATCTATCCCGATATTCGGATAGGAAACAGTCTGCGATCCTTCCGTATACTCGGGATTGCGCACCCGGGCCACGGTGCGCTGCACGCCAAACTGTTTGGCCAGCATACAGGCAACCATATTTATTTCATCCTGCTCCGTTACCGCAATCAGCATATCCGCGGTACGA
>CAYXHK010000315.1:0-2290 GCA_964464665.1 uncultured Syntrophomonadaceae bacterium | reverse complement strand
GGCATTTATCGTGATATTACGTTTAGTCTCTTCCGGATGAAAATCGGTAACCGTGGTTCCATCGTCTACTCTACCCAAACGATTCGTATGTCCCGCGTTAAAAAGCATCGCCTCCGTCAGCGACGTCTTACCGGAACTCACATGTCCTACAATGGCAACATTCCGCAGTTTACTGGTGGGGTAAACATTCAACAAATATCTCCTCCTTTAATCTATGTAAGCAACTTTATTCGATATTCTCGGTTAAGTCTAAATTTCCCGCTGCGTCTCAGGCCGGCGGGATTATTATTAAAATCCTATAATACTTTACCAGATGCGAAGAGAGCAAGTCAAGGGCAACGGTTATATTTACTCAGTTCCTTCCTCCCGTCCCTAGTCTATCCAACAGTTCTGATTCATAGTAATTGGCAGGGAGGGATACAGAATATGGCAAAACAAAACCTGGTGCAGGGTACCCTCGTCCTTACCGGCGCTAATTTGTTCAACCGAATCCTCGGGTTGATTAATCAGGCCTTAATCCTGCGTTTTATCGGTTCCGAAGGATACGGTTTATTCCAGCTGGCGGTCCCCATTTTCCTGTTTATGCTGATTTTGACTACCGCCGGCCTGCCGGTGGCGATTTCCAAACGGGTGGCGGAAGAAAACACACGCGGGAATCTGTCGCAGGCCCGCCAGATTTTGGGCTGGTCGGTGCGGCGCCTGGGGCTGACCGGGATGCTTTTGGCCTTAGGGCTGATAATAATCTTGCCTGCGTTTGGCCCCCGGTTAATGGTCGATCCTAGGGCGGGTTGGTGCCTCCTGGTTTTGCTCCCGGCATTGCCCATTTCCGCGGTCTCCTCCGCTTTTAGGGCTTATTTTCAAGGAATCCGAAACATGACCCTGCCGGCAATCGGTCAGGTGGTCGAGCAAATTGTCAGGGTTATTGCCGGCTTATATTTGGCGGTGCGGCTGATGCCTTGGGGCATCCCGTTTGCCGCGGCTGGTTACGCCTTTGGTATTGTTTTGGGCGAAGCCTGCGGATGCCTGTTGCTGATCGGCTATTACCTCTTTGAAAAACGACGCGCCAAGGCGGCTTTGGAACGCCAATCGCGGCCGGGCTACAGACCAGTTTTACCCAGGCCAAAAGCAGCAGCCGCTCCGACCGTGGTTGCGGAACCGATTTTTTCCAGTCTCTGGTCCATAGCTGGGCCGGTAACCTACACCCGTTTAATCTCGGTGCTTTTACTTAACGTAGAGGCGCACCTGATTCCGGGACAGCTGCTGCGGCTTGGTTTCTCCCCGGCCGAGGCTACCGCCATGTACGGACTCTTTACCGGCGTGGCCTTAACCTTGATATCAATTCCCAGCATTTTTACCACCGCAATCAGTACGAATCTGCTGCCGGCGGTTTCCGCCGCCTGGGTTCGCCAAGACTGGTCCTGGTTAAGAGACCGGCTTTCGCGCACACTCAGTTATTCCCTGATGGCCGGTATCCCGATTCTGGTGCTCCTTTGGATATTTGCGCCGCAGATCACGCTGCTGATTTTTCGGGTGCCGGGGGCGGCTTTGCCAGTGCAGGTCTTAGCTAGCGGAGCAATTTTCTTATATCTGCTGCAAACCACAAATGGCATCCTGTTAGGCTTAGGACAGGCGAAAAGGGTTTTGGCCAATACGCTCCTCTTTGCACTGGTGCGCATTACCGGTCTCTATGGCTTAACCAGTCTTAGTTTAATGCTGCAAGCCGGCCGCGAACCGGACAGTTCCTTGGTTCTTCATTTCCTTAATCCGCTGCTGTCTCACCTGCCAGCAAGTTTAAATTTAAGTTTAGCCAGCCTGCTGCACAATGGTTTAGGGGTGGTTGCTCTGGCTTACGTAATAAGTTATGTTGTCGGCGCCTTTTTAAACTTTATCCCTCTGTATCGCCGGTTTATTAACTGGGAATTTAAGCGGGATCTGCTGGTTCCGCTCTTAGCTGCGGCCGGGATGGGCTGGATCATGACCAGCCTGACGATTTCCTTTCCGATGCAAGGTCTTAACCCGGTTGGGCTTTTCGGGATCATGGGGGTGGGTCTGGTCGTTTATCTCACTTTCCTGCTAGCCGGAGGTTCTTTGCAGCTTAAGGAAATCCGCCGGCTTATAGGGTTAAGCCGTGGCTAAAAATGAATGGCGGTGGAGGTTTTAATTGAGCAGTTACAAATTGGGACTTTTATAGTTGGTCGGCCATAGTTGCCCTTAATTCTTATGCGGATTAATTTTTAACAGGAGTTATGCAGTTGATGTAAATTAGTTCCAATTGCGCAACCCCAAAAAA
>CAYXHK010000314.1:0-2291 GCA_964464665.1 uncultured Syntrophomonadaceae bacterium | reverse complement strand
CCTTCAACCTGATTCCGGCCTCCAAAGCATGCCGATCCAAGGGATTGATTACTAAAGGAATCCCCTTTCGCACCAAGGTTTTGCTGACCGGATCAATCTGCAGATTCGCACTCTGTTTCGGGTCTGGCACTGGTTTTACACAAACCGCAATCCGTAACGGCCGCAATGGGTCATCCCCCTTTCCCTTATAATATTTCCTGTCACTGTCACACTGCATCTGGTCTTTTATTCTTTACTTAGAAAGGGGGCGATTACCACTTACCATTAATGGCGGCCCGGGCTACGGTAAGCTTCATCACATCCGCGGTTCCGGCCGCAGCCCAGATCATGCGGGCATCCCGCAGGTAACGTTCTACGTGGTAGTCCTCTACCACTCCATAACCGCCCAGGATCTCCACCGCTAAATCGGAAGCGATCATGGCTGATTGCGTCGCGTAGTTTTTCGCCATCGCCACGTGAGGGGCTAACTCAATATCCGGCATATTTTGATCCGTCAGCCAAGCAGCCCGATAAAGGAGCAGCCGGCTGGTTTCTAATAACGTGGCAATCTCGGCTAACTTAAATTGAATCGCTTGTAATTCGGCAATCGGTTTACCGTAAAGCACCCGTTCATTCGCAAACTTTACTGCCGCGTCCAGAGAAGCCTTGATTACGCCCAGGGCTACCGCCCCCATGCCCATTCGGCCCATGCGGCCGATCGAAGTCATGGCTACAGTGATGCCGCGGCCCTCGCTCAAGATTATATTCTCGTTCGGGACTACACAATCTTGAAAGATGATGTCGCCATTATCCAGGCCATGGAAACCTATTTTGTTTTCCATACGGCCGGTCTTGTAACCTTCCATTGACTTGTCCACAAAAAAGGAAGTAAACTCCCGTTTGGGTTCTTCCTTGGTCACCACGGTTACCCAGGTGCAATTGGCAGTCTTATTATTGCTGATAAAACACTTCCGTCCGTTGATTATCCAATTGTCCCCCTCGCGTCTGGCCGTGGAACTCATAGTCGTTGGTTCAGAACCGCCGCTGGCTTCCGTGATGGAGCCGGTAGCGATATACTTGCCGGCAGCGATCCCTGGCAGATATTTTTCCTTTAACTGCGGGGAACCTAAACGAACGACCGGTAAATACCCGAGGCAGTGAACTTGAAAAGAGGTCCCCAGGGCTGCTGAAACGCGGGAAATTTCTTCGACTACCAACACGGCTGCCAAGGTGCCCATGTCACTTCCGCCGTATTCTTGCGGCACCAGAATCCCCATAAAACCGGTTTCCCCCATAACCTGGTAAAACACCTCCGGCAGTTCGCGGGTAGTTTCCATTTCTTCCACCAAAGGCAAAACTACTTCTTCGGCAACTTCGCGAGCCGCTTTTTTAAGCAGCTCTTGTTCCGGGGTGAATTCAAAATTCATGCTTTCCCTCCTTCTCGTTTAAAAAACGATTCGGTAAAGCTAATAATTGGGCAAAATTAACTTTACCGCATTTCTTCTTATCTTTTTCTTATTATTTTTTCTTTTTTGTGATTAACCGTTCTTAATAAAACCTATTGTACTGACGATAAAAATCCGATCCTCTGCTGGGTCTTTTTCTGTACCTTGCCACAAGCAAGCCTTAAGGTTATCATCACCTCCGGTTTTAAATAATATCCTCATCGTGCCATTATTAAGATTTATAATAACTGTCTGCGCAACAAATCTTTTTCTGCTTTATCGTTTCTTCGTCAAGATGCGGTAGATCTTTTTCGCTATAATTCGCCATTTAAAGTTGTTTTTCCTGCTCCAGGCTTCTAGCAAATAATATTCTCATCCCCGCAATAACTTAACTCTAACCTATATTTGAGTCGGTAGCTAAGCCAACTCGTTCCACACTCTGGCAAAACGGTTCAACCCCTCTTGGATATTATCCCAGCTGTTGGCGTAACTCAGCCGCAGATACCCTTCCGCGCCAAAGGCGATCCCTGGAACCAAGGCTATATGACCGTGCGTCAACATAATCTGCGCTAAATCCGTTGAGTTTTCAATCAGTTTTCCCTGATACCGTTTGCCAAAAGCCGCGGAGATGTTCGGAAAAACGTAAAAAGCTCCTCCCGGACAGCGACAGGATATTTCAGGAATCGCCTGCAGTCGCTCTAAGATGTAGTTGCGGCGCTGATTAAACTCTTGCACCATTTCCGCCACCGGCGTTTGCGATCCGCATAAAGCTTCCAAAGCCCCCATTTGAGCAAAGGAATTGGGATTTGAGGTGGAGTGGCTCTGCAAATCAGCCATAGCCTTAGCCACCGGCACCGGGGCAGCCGC
>CAYXHK010000313.1:0-2300 GCA_964464665.1 uncultured Syntrophomonadaceae bacterium | reverse complement strand
ACATCTATGCGGACGAGAGTTTGTTTGAGGCGGGAATCCATCCCGAAAGGACCGGCCATTCCTTGACGCATGAGGAGTTAGAAAAACTGTACCAGGCCATACGCCAGGTTTTGCAGCAGGGAATTGAGCATAGGGGCACTTCGATTGCTGATTACGTAGACGGGGAGGGGCAGCCGGGGGATTTTCAAAATTGCCTCCAGGTTTACCGCCGGACTGGTCAGGAATGCCCTTGTTGTGCCGGGGTCATCCAGCGGGTCAAGGTCGGGGGCCGCAGTTCCCACTTCTGCCCGCATTGTCAGCCCAAGCAGGCAGCACAGGCAAAAACCAAGTCCCGCACCGGCGAGACGGCATATACTGAGCATTGCGCTGAGGATTCCCCCGAGGAATACTAACTAGATACAAATAAGACAGGGGGGACATAATGAAGGCAAAGTATTATTTAACGATTGCAGCGCTATGGGGTGTCTCTTATTTTTTCCTTTTTGCTTTGACAGTTTTACCAAGGCTTTTGATAGCTAATCCACATTCCACCAGCTATAGAATTATCAGTCTAATAGTTTTAGTAATTGCTATAGGAGTTCTGATAGGAATAGAGAACAACATAGGTGCTAAAGTTGGGTTGAAAGCGGGGGTTAACTGGCCTAGATTTATATTTATTTTTGTTCCAGCATTGTTTTTATGTTCATATAATTTAATTCCATATATTATAGGGCTGCCTATTTTTTTTCAGCCGTTGCCACTAGAATTTTCCATGGTAATGGGTGTGGTAGCTGGGTATACACTAATTACGATCAGAGTTAAATAAACTTTAATAAGGGAAGTATATTGTTGGGATATTTGTAGTCTCTGCCTATCAAATATGATATATGGAGGCTATTTTTTCTGGCAATAAATAATTTGCATGATTTGCAGTGAACTACCAATTTTTTTATTGAGCTGAGGAACGTCGTTGGTTGATAGGATGGGAGGATGGTAAGAGGGATTAGGCGGAGTACCAAAGCCGGTCGTAGTAGTTGTGCTGGGCGGAGGCCGCTATGGGGATTAGTCTGGGATAATTCCGTTGCGGCTGCGCTTAGAGAGGGGTACCGGAATGGGGTTTAGACAACACCTATAAAATAGGAGTTTATACTGTGTAAAGTAAGGGCATCTAAAATTAATTCCGTTTGTCCCCTGAGGGGACAACGGGAATTAATTTTAGATATAAATTTGGGAAAGGACGGCGTTAAATATATCGATTTTAAATATTTTGATTTCATAATCTTCCAGTTTTATTGTATGTTTCTGTAAAAGAATTGTTACATCAAATTTGAATGGATAAGACTGCCAATGTTCATTTTCGGGTGGATAGTATTTACCGCCGCATTATAAAAATGTTATCATGGGGAACGTAGCGGTTTTATGATTCAAAGATTGATAAAACTAAAACCTTAGGAACGGAATCTAAACCTTAGGAACGGAATCAAAAACTTAATGGGATAGAACCGAACCTGACAGAAGCAGGATTAAACCACAAAGGAGTAGGTGGGTTTGTTTGTCATCGGGTTAACCGGGGGGATTTCCAGCGGAAAAAGTACAGTTTCGAATTACTTGCGGGAACAGGGAGCCGCGATTATTGATGCGGATCAAGTTGCTCGCGAATTAGTCGAGCCGGGGCAGGCTGCCTATCAGGAGATTGTTCAATTTTTTGGGGAGCAGATCCTTGATCCCCATGGCGAGTTGGACCGGGGGCGGCTAGGGCAAATTGTTTTTGCCAAACCCGAAGCTAGGCAGCAATTAAACCAAATGACTCACCCGAAGGTTAAGCAAAAAACCCGCGAAATCCTGACGGAGTTGGCGAAAGACCCTTCCGTAAGGCTGGCCGTGGTTGATGCTCCGCTACTGATTGAAGCGTCCATGACTTCTCTGGTCGATCAGGTTTGGCTGCTCGAAGTAGATGAGGAGACCCAGGTGTCCCGGTTAATTGAGCGCGACGGTCTGACTGCGACCGATGCGCGACGCCGGATTGCCTCCCAAATGCCCTTAGCGGAAAAGAAGCAGCGGGCCGATAAAATAATCGATAATAACGGGAGTTTCCCGGAGACGGTAAAGCAGGTGCAATATTTACTGCGCGAATTGAATATTTATTAATTGATGAATCGATAAGGGATAAACCGAGATCCAAACTTCCAGTTGCAGGAGAAATTAGATGTTTGTTCGCTGGCCCAAAATACGGGTGGCCTGGTTGGTTTTAATGGCAATAGTGGGGCTGCTTTTTTTAGTTAACTCCGCGTGGTTTCTGAAAAAAACCGCGTATCCTATGC
>CAYXHK010000312.1:0-2302 GCA_964464665.1 uncultured Syntrophomonadaceae bacterium | reverse complement strand
CAGGTCCCCCAAGGCGGAAGCGATGCCCAGGATCGCCACATCGGTCGGGTGCTGCTTTAGGTAATTGGCAAAATCGGCTAAAGCCGGGGCATAGTTGAGTTTGCCCAGGGCTTGAGCGCACCAGGAGGCTAGGACTGATTTGGCCGGCAGTTCTTTTTCCGCTGCCTGAAATCGTTCCAAAATTAGCGGGGCAGCCATAGTCGCCTGTTTTTCCGCCAAGTGGTTCATGGCAAAGATGGAGATCTCATCGGAAGTATCATTCATTAAAGTTTGCAGGATGGGGAAGGTCTCTGCTTTATCTAAATCTTTAAGCCGTTCACCAACCCATTTGCGCACCTCTTTTTTCGGGTGCTGGGCCAGCTCCGCGTATTTTTCCAGGCTGATCACTGATTGGAACTCTTGCGCCGGAGAATTCATATTTATTTGCCTCCTATGTCGAATTTGAGCATTCGGAATAATCGTTTTTTAATCCTTCCTAATCTTAAGCCAGCCCGCAAAAAATGGCAAGCAACGGGAGCAGATAATAAGGATGAAAGTTGTATTTAAGCAGGGTCTGTTGTTGAGTAATCGAGCAGCCGGCCAACTAGCGACTGAGCAAAAATTTGCCTCTTCTCAACAAGTTAGTCCTGGTGTACGGGAGCAGTCGACCATTGCCTCAGCAAAAGCTGGCGGGACTGCAAGTTATTCCGAAATCTAGACTTTGGGTTTAACACCAGACTATAGTAAGACATCAAAAACCGGTTTATACTTGATATAGAAACCCCTGGAATTTAGGTCTGGATTCAGATTTGGATTCAGACCTGGATCCCGTTACCTAGATTACTTAAGTCTAGATAAATAAAAGCGTTTATTGCGGGAGGGATTTGATGAGGCTAATTACGGAGCAGCGGGAACTGGAAATCCTTTTTCCCTTTGCCGCCCAAAGTTGCCATGCGCAGCGGCGTCGGCCGGAAGCTAACCCGTGTGATTTGCGGACCACTTTTCAGGTCGATCGCGACCGGATCATCCATTCCAAGTCGTTCCGTCGGCTGAAAGATAAGACCCAGGTTTGGATTGCACCGGAAGGAGCCCACTACCGGACGCGGTTGAGCCACACCCTGGAACTCGCCCAAATTGCCCGAACAATTGCCCGTTGTTTGAGCTTGAACGAGGATCTGACCGAGGCGATTGCTTTAGGGCATGATCTTGGACACTCCCCGTTTGGTCACGCTGGGGAAGAGCAGCTGAGAATATGTTATGGCACCTTTGAACATAACCAGCAGAGCGTGCGGATCGTGGAATATTTGGAGCGGGAGGGGCAGGGACTGAATTTGACCCTGGAAGTTCTGGACGGCATCTTGAACCATACGGGAGAAACCCCGGAGCCGTTTACTTTGGAGGGTCAGATTGTAAAGATTGCCGACCGGATTGCCTACGTGAACCACGACATTGATGACGCGATCCGGGCGGGCATCCTTTCCCCAGAAATGCTGCCCCCGGAGTGCGTGCGGGTACTCGGTACGACGCACGGGGTGCGAATTGACACCTTAGTCCGGGATATAGTGGAGAATTCTTTAGGCCGGCCGCAGATCGAGCAGTCTCCCGAAGTCCGGGAGGCCATGGCTGCCCTGCGGCAATTTATGTTTGACAAAGTCTACCTGGCCGAACTCAATCAAGCGGAAGCCCGCAAGGGACGCCGCATCGTCAAAGAGTTGTATGACTTGTTTGTCGAGCATCCCTCTAAACTGCCGCGAAACCTGCAGACGCGGATTGAACAGGGGGAAGACCCGCAGCGGATGACTGTGGATTATATCGCCGGCATGACCGACAGTTATGCGGTCAAGTGTTTTCAGCAAGAGTTTATTCCGGGAACCAGAATGATCCTCCCGTTTGATGTTTTTTAGAAGAAGTGGCCAAAAATCTTTTTCCAGTACGCGTCGGCCGGGGAATCAGTTCCCAGGCTTTCTTTTTCATAGGTCAGCGCGGTTCGGGCATCCTCGAGGCTGGCTTTGGCCTGCGGCTCAAAAGTGCCGATCCGGTACACGAACTGCTCGCTTCCCTTGGCCAGCCAGTGTTTTTGGTTAAGATCCTGCTCAGCCAGGAAGGCTAGAAAGTCCTGGGTCAGCTGCCCGTAGGAGGCCAAAGAGGCTTGGTTTTGCGGCCAGTCAGCCAAAAAATCCATGGCCAGGGTCTCCAGGAGCAAGCCGCTGATCGGCACCTGGTTTACAGTTTTCCAGGCCCGCATCATTTTAGTCAGGTGTTTCACCTTACCCTGGTATTTTTCATCCTCCGCCGCTATGACCTCAATCTCCGCGAGCAGTTT
>CAYXHK010000311.1:0-2316 GCA_964464665.1 uncultured Syntrophomonadaceae bacterium | reverse complement strand
CATCCATATTGACCACTCGAGGTAAGAGTGTGGACTTGTTCCCTTAAACGGACAAATACGGTGGACGTATTCCCGCGAACGGATAAATGTAAAAATACATTCAAGACATCAAAGAAGAGCTTAAACGGCTGGGCATCGAGGCAATTAACGATTGACTGTGTTAAGGAGTTGCCGAAATACAAAACAAGCAGACACTTTACCATTTTTGGTAAAGAAGGAAACGAAAAGGAAGCGCAAGGGGGCTGTTTTTGCCTCCTTTTTTATTTGATTAAGCTCTAGCAATGGTGATTTTACTGGAATTAAACATAGTATAGGATAAACCGTTTGTCGTTTTAAATTAAGCCCCTTTAAACCTAAGCAATATTTGTGAAATAAATCATTTGTCCCCTCAGGGGACAAGGGAATTAATTTTAGGATTAAAGTGGAACTGGTGTACGGTACGCTATGCAGCGATGATCAAAACAAAACTGCCTGGAAGCAAAAAGAACGTCCCCTTGCTTCCCGATACGCTATGCATGGCATTGGCTATTTGTTTTAAACAACAAATTTAACGATTAAATCAAAGGAGATTGTTAAAATGTCGGATACCTATATGCATATCCCGTTGGAGCAAATTGAAGTCAACGAGGCAGACAACCCCAGGAAAAAGGCGGAAGACAGCCGGTATAAGCTGAAAAGCCTAATGGAGAATATAGAGGAAAACCACTTGATTAATCCTATAACCGTTGAGCAGAAAGAAGACGGCAAGTATACCCTGGTAGCCGGGTACAGGCGGCTGCAGGCATTTAAGGGTCTGCATGAAAAGGGCAAATCGGAAACTGGTTACGATAACCGCTACGCAACGATACCGGCACTAACAAAGGAAGTAATTAAGGATAAACTGTACGTTGCGCTCAGCGAAAACCTGGCGCGGAAAGATTTGACGGAAGATGAGAAGGCTAAAGGCGTATACGCTTTTAAGAACCATACCGATGATACCATCAGGCGATTAGCCGATAAGCTGGGGATTTCAAAGACTTATGCGGATAAGTTGTATCAAAGAGGAAAAAAGTTGGCGAACCCAACCAATGATGCGGTAAAGACAATGTCAGCCATATTTATTAATCCGGGGCAATTCGGCGAAATAACTGAAAGAACCGAAAAAATATTGGGCTTGGTGAACGGAGTAAACAAACTGACCACTGCAGAAAAAGCGGAATTAACCAAAACAATGAGGATTCTGTTAAATGACCTTAATAGAATAGTTTCATATATCCGGGGAACCGAAAAGAAGCTGTTGGCGGATGCCGCAGTGAAAAACCTGTTGGCGGAGCAAAAAAAGGCAAAACAGCCTCCAAAACCGGGAAGACCATTCAAGTTTATTAAGTAAGAGGGATTTTATTGGGGTTAAATTTATGCTAAATAAAAGAACTGCATTTAAAATATTGCTGTTGCTGTTTGTCTGCATATTTGCCATGGCAGCCCCCCTATTTGCCTCGGCAGCAAAATGGTCCCCCGATAAAACCGAACTAACCGGGTTAGGGACGGCCAGCAGATGCAGTGGGGACTGTCCCCACTGAACCCAACCGTCCATTCAACAGGGGGCCCTGGATCTGACCAACTGGATGGACGCTGAACAAAATAATGCTGCCGCGGCAAAACCAGACTCGATCAGCTTAAACGGCGAGTGGGAATTTTATTGGCAAAAGCTGCTCAGTTATGACGATCTCAATTACAACAACCCAAACAATAGCTTTAACTATACATGATTCCACTGCCAAAAGGGGCAATTTTTCCCCTACATCCTGCTTGTGGTTCTTTTTTGAAAAGATAACTGACCTATAAAATGATTCTGATGTCCTTTTTCAGCTTAATATTGGACCACAATTACCTATTTCCTGTAATTTTTTCCTCTATTATCCTGATAATGGGCATAGTTGTTCTTGGTTTCGTTTTTTAAACTTGGGACGGTCCCTTCCCATTAGGTTTCGTAGGAATTGCCCTTATGGCCTATAACCATAAGGGCAATTGTCATTTCACATTTGGTTAAGCCCCTGACTTTAAAATGATTAGCCCCTTGAGAACGTTTCAGCGCTGAGTTGGTCCCTTCAATACCGGCTCGCATGCTTATGTTTCCCCTTTTTATCTGTTTATCATGTACCTGCTCCCGAACTGTTGCGGCTAACAATGCCTTGTGACTGGTTCTTAAGTCCCGAATCGGTTCTGAACTAACCATTTTTTCTTCGTCGATGATAAAGCATAATATCTAGAACTAGAACATACTATGTGCTGACGCCAAGAAAACCTGGCGTTTTTTCGTTTTATAAATCATCATTG
>CAYXHK010000310.1:0-2318 GCA_964464665.1 uncultured Syntrophomonadaceae bacterium | reverse complement strand
CGCTAAATCCCTTTTCCTCAAATTCATTGAGTGCGGCACTTATTATGCTGTTTTTAATCTCGTCTTTGAGGTACTGCATAAATGAACCTCCATTCATTATTAAAATAAACGTTCTCTGTCTCTTTGTCAATCCGGCGCGTGCAAATTTCCTGTGCTCTAATTTATTGATTTCGGATGCAAGGAAAAGCAAGGGGACGGTTGGACGGTTCTCTTGCTTCCCCAAAAAGTAAAAGCCGCTCTGCTATAGGCAAGAACGGCTTAAAGCAAAGGGACAGTCCCCTTGCTTCCAAGGTAAGCGCTCAATATTCGGGTGCATGGTCAACGCACCCTGGGGTTCGCTTTTGTCAAGGCACCTGTTTATTAACCGCTTACCTTCCAAGTTCAATATATCCATAAAGGAAACAAAGATACCCGCTAGAGCAGCAGTCACGCTAACTCTGCGGGCATCTTTGTTTCCTTATGTTTTGACGTAATGATTAATTTGTCATTAGCGATATAACATTTAGTATTTAGTATTTGATGAATTTATTTCCTGGCACGCCACATATGCTGCATTTTTCTGGCTGGAATTTTTCGATGTTTCCGCAGACCGGGCAGAGATAATAGAAGACTTCTTCAGTCTGGTCGAGGTTGTCTAATGCTTCCTGATAAAGCTTGGCGTGAACCGCCTCCGCTTTCATTGCAAAGGTAAAGGACATGACCGCCGCTTTATTTCCTGCAGCTTCCGCTTCCTTAACAAAAGGAGGATACATATCCTTATACTCGTAGGTTTCTCCGGCAACAGCATCTTTAAGATTATCTGCTGTAGAACCGATTTTCCCGGCGATTTCAAAATGCTTTAAGGCGTGCAGGGTCTCGGCGTCAGATGCGGCTCTAAACAGTTTGGCTGCATTCAGTTTTCCGTCTTTTTCCGCTTTCTTGGCGTAGGCCAGATACTTTCGGTTAGCCTGGGATTCTCCGGCAAATGCATCCATCAGATTGTCAATCGTTTTGTTTTCACTCATTTTTTCGCCCTCCTCATTTTTATTGAAACTTTCTAATAGTTTTTCCACAACTGCTTTAGGAAAACCTTCGGGTTGCTTTTGGTCAAAGAGTGACTGTAAACAATCAAGAGAATTTTGGCTTTGTGGCAGCATATATCCCGCTTCCCGGATGATATCCTCCGCCATGATATGGTTGGAAGCTTTCATTAATTCCCAATAACATACATGTTTTATATTGTAATAACTACTATTGTAATTTATTTTAATTATATATTAATTATATCTATTAAAAAGGAAATTGCAATAGTTATCGGAATTATTGTCCAACTTTATTTTGCACTCTTAAATTCCTGAATTCAATATTAGGCCCGAAAATGAGAAATACGAGCCGATCCCTTGAAAAATGAACAAGCTCGTATCATAGAAATAGCATGTGAAATATAAAGTTAACCGTCTTATAATTTTGAACCTCCCACGACTAAAGTCACGAGTATGCGGCAGGCGGTTCATCAAACTTGCGGAGGGTTGCCGGCCAGACCGATTGCATTCGCGATTTTTGCATTCCGGCAATAGTTTCCCGGAAGTTGTGCGACGGCGAATAACTCAAACGTCAGGCATTTGAGTTATTTAACAATTTCTTCCGATATGTCAGCAATATAATCATCAATCCCAGAACACCTCCTGTTACCAGGGGGTGATACAGCAGATATACTCCTGCGACGATGGGGGCCAGTAACAAGCGCACCAAAAATTTGAGTGGCGGGCTATCGGCAATAACGGCGGCGACAGGAGGAGAATTCTCATAGTAAAATTTCACAAAGGCTGTTCCCAAGGGGTTGGTCAGCAGATACTGATCGCGAAAATGACGCAACAGCTCCACCGGCCCAGCGAATTTGGAGCCGAAGGCGGCGGTGGCAATGAAGCACTCATCAGTTGGATCAACGACCTGAAAATTGGCGATTAAATTCCGATCTGAGTCCACGGTGAAAGTATAGCTGGAACTCTGGCTGACCTCATTCTCCCCTTCCGTCCAGTTCACAAAGGTGTAGCCGGCATTGGCAATCGCATCAACGGTTACACTGACCCCGTTTTCATAGGTTCCGGCGCCGCTTAACGAGCCGCCGGCCGTCGGATTGGCCTGCACCGTCACCAGATGGATCACTGGCACCGCCGGAGGCTCATTAGTAATATTGACGGTAATGCTCTGGGAACTGAATTGCCCGGTGCGATTGGCAGCGGTCAGGGTAATCACATGCCGGCCTTGATCCAGGGCGCTCGTAAACACCATCGGTCCGCGCCCGAGTTCACCCACCCGGTCGGACGTCCAAACCAGCC
>CAYXHK010000309.1:0-2319 GCA_964464665.1 uncultured Syntrophomonadaceae bacterium | reverse complement strand
AGATCGTCAATCAGCACCCCGATGTAACCATCCGACCGCTTGAGGATCAACGGTTCTTGGTCTTTTAAATACTGCACTGCGTTGATCCCGGCAATCAATCCTTGCGCTGCCGCCTCTTCATAACCGGAACTGCCGTTAATCTGACCAGCTGAAAACAGCCCTTTGATCTTTTTAGTCTCTAAAGTCAACTTCAATTGATCGCCTTTAATGTAATCATACTCAATCGCGTAGGCCGGCCGAATGATTTCGGCTTGCTCCATCCCTTTTACGCTGCGGATCAGTTGAATCTGAAGGTCTTCCGGCAAGCTGGTGGACATTCCTTGGATGTAGATTTCGTTAGTTCTTTTGCCTTCCGGTTCCAAAAAGACCGGATGTCCCTCTTTCCCCTGAAAGCGCACTACTTTATCTTCCAGGGACGGACAAGAACGAGGACCGATCCCTTTAATAAATCCCGAAAACATCGGCGCCCGATCCAAATTATTCATAATAATATCGTGCGTCTGCGGATTGGTATAGGTCAGCCAGCAGGACATCTGCTCTCTTTGGATTTTTTGGTTTAGAAACGAAAAATTCCAGCCTTCCGCATCCCCCGGCTGTTCGATCATTTTACTGAAATCAATCGTTTTCTTATTCACCCGGGCGGGCGTGCCGGTCTTAAACCGTTCCAGGTTGATGCCTAATTCAGTCAGGGAGTCGGCCAGCCCAACCGAAGGGGAATGGCCGAGCGGTCCGCTGTCAAAGGCCACCTCACCAATAATCACCCGGCCCTTTAAATAAGTACCAGTTGTAATGACTACAGCCCGGCAATTAAAAACCGCTCCGTTTCGGGTAACCACACCGCTTACCCGGTCGCCTTCAACCAGAATTCTTTCAACCATCGCCTGTTTTACAACCAGATTCTCCTGATTTAAAAGGGTCCACAGCATCTCTTTCTGGTATTCTTTTTTATCCGCCTGCGCTCGCAAAGCCTGAACGGCCGGACCTTTCCCGGTGTTGAGCCGGCGCACCTGAATAAAGGTTTTATCCAGATTAAGGCCCATTTGCCCACCCAGCGCGTCGACCTCGCGGACCAAATGGCCCTTGCCCGGTCCGCCGACCGAAGGGTTGCAGGGCATTAAAGCAATACCGTCGACACTGATACTGAACAATACCGTGCGGCAGCCCATCCGCGCAGCCGCCAGTCCGGCTTCACACCCGGCGTGACCCCCGCCAATAATCGCTACATCATAGTCCCCAGCCTTATACTCCAAGCTCATCCCTCTACTTCCCAATGCAAAACTCCGCAAAAATTCGGTCCAGCACCTGCTCACTCACCGACTCGCCGGTGATTTGACCTAAATAATCTAAGGCCTCATAAAGGTCGATCAATACACACTCAGCCGGCAGGTCGGCGTCGAGTGCCTGAAGAGCTGTTTCGCCAGCATTCAGACAACCCCTTATTGCCTCTTCCTGCCGGATGCTGCTGACCAGCCACTCCTCCCCGGCCGCCTCAATACTGCCGAGAACCTTGTTTAAGATGGCTTCCTTAAGCTCGTCAATGCCGCGTTTTTCCTTCATGGAGGTCCAGATCACGGTCTCACCCGGCAGAAATTCCGCTATATCCGCTGCCGTTATTTTCTGCTGGGCCAAATCGGTTTTATTGATCACAATCAACGTGGATAGCCCTGAAACTAATTCTACCACCTTTTTATCTTCCGCTCCAATACCTTCCCCGGCATCGAAGATAACCACTACCAACTGACCGCGCCTGAGCATTTCCCGGGTTTTTTCCACGCCGATCTGCTCCACCCGGTCCATCGTCTCCCGAATCCCGGCCGTATCAATGAGTCTTAAGGGTATGCCGCGAACTACTACTTCTTCTTCTAATGAATCGCGGGTAGTTCCCGGAATGTCGGTAACAATCGCCCGGTCCTCCCCAATCAAAGTATTCCATAAACTGGATTTGCCCACATTAGGCTTGCCGATAATCACGACTTTGATCCCTTCTCGAATTGCCCGGCCCCCCTTGGCTCCTTCGAGGATCCGCTCCACTTCCTTAAGCACTTCTTTGAGCTCCGCGCTTTCATTTTCGTCAGAGGGAATCCCTTCTTCCGGAAAATCCATAACCGCTTCCATACCCGCAATGATTCCCACCAGTTTTTCCTGAAGGTCTTTAATCTCGGACGATAACCGCCCCTCTAATTGCCGTAGGGCCAACCGGCGGGACTCCTCACTCCGCGCCTTAATCAGATCAATTACGGCTTCCGCTTGGACCAGATCAAGCCGGCCATTTAAAAACGCCCTTTTCGTAAACTCGCCCGGCTCGGCCAAACGTGCCCC
>CAYXHK010000308.1:0-2328 GCA_964464665.1 uncultured Syntrophomonadaceae bacterium | reverse complement strand
AAAGCCCGGCCGGTAGCAAAAACGGCAAAAGAGCTGGCAAAAGGAATCTTCCCGGCTAAAGCCATGCCGGCTGCCGTGCCCATCAAGTTCTGTTCCGCCACACCCAGCTTGATAAAACGTTCCGGGTAAGCCTTGCCAAAATCCGCGGTTTTGGTCGACTTCGAGAGGTCCGCGTCTAAAACCACCATTTGGGGATGCATGGCTCCCAACCGAACCAAAGCCTTACCGTAAGCGTCCCGAGTTGCTTCTTTACCTGCCATCAGTCCACGCCTCCAATTCCGCCAGTGCCTGCTCTGTCTGTTCCCGGTTCGGGGCAGTTCCGTGCCAGCCGACTTGATCTTCCATAAAAGAAACGCCTTTACCTTTGATCGTGTTGGCCACTATCAAACTCGGTTTTCCTTTAGTCTGCCGAGCCGTGTCTAATGCCTGCAGTATTTGCGAAAAATCGTGCCCGTCGATTTCCTGGACCGCCCAGCCAAATGCCCGCCAACGCTCCGCAATCGGCTCGGTAGACATTACTTCCCGGCAGCGCCCATCGATCTGCAAGCCGTTATGGTCCACAAAGGCAACCAGGTTATCCAATTGGTAATGGCCTGCCAGCATGGCCGCCTCCCAAACTTGACCCTCCTGCGTTTCGCCGTCTCCCAGCATTACGTAGACCCGATAAGGGTTATGGTCTATCCTGGCTGCCAACGCCATCCCATTGGCCACCGACAACCCCTGTCCCAGGGAACCGGTAGACATGTCGACCCCGGGCACTTTGCGCAGATCCGGGTGACCCTGCAGACGCGCTCCGGTTTTCCGCAGGGTGAGCAGTTCACCTACCGGGAAAAACCCCCGCTCCGCAAGAGCGGCATACAGGATCGGGGCGGCGTGCCCCTTGCTTAATACAAACCGGTCGCGGTCCGGCCAATCGGGACGATTGGGGTTAACCCGCATTTCCTGGAAATATAAGGCGGTAACTATGTCTGCCGCGGAAAGCGAGCCTCCCGGGTGCCCGGAACCGGCTTCCCCCAGCATCCGGATCACGTGTTTTCGAAGCTCCCACGCTTTGTGCTGCAAATGATCCAATGCAATTTCTTGTTGCGTCAACTGCTTTTCCGGTATCAATTTTTTTACCTCCCCTATTACTATAAATGAGGGCTGCGGCATACAGCGTTTTTGTTTAAAACCTTGCCCGGATTGCGTTCGACCTATGGTTTGTTTACGACCTACCGGCGTTTTTGTTTAAGACGCTGCCCGGATTATGGCCGATTTATGGTTAACGACCGTTGGTCTTAACCTTACCGGCGTCTTTGTTTAAACATTGCCTGAATCTGGCCGACGTATGGTTGATTAATGACTGCAGCCTACCGGTGTTCTGTTTAAAAGATTGTGGCCGATGTATGATTAACTACCGCGGCCTTAGCCTTACAGATATTTCTGTTTAAAACTTTGCCCGAATTGAGCCGGCCTATGCTAAACGGCTACGGCCTTACCAACGTCTTTGTTTAAACCCCTCGCCCAGCACCTCATGTACGTTCGTCACGATCATAAAAGCCTTAGGATCCACGTTATGGACGATTTCTTTCAGCTGACTCTCCTCCGACCGGGTCACCACGCAAAAAATGACTTCCTGCTCCCGGCCGGTATATTGGCCCCGGCCTTTAAAGGCGGTGGCTCCCCGGTCTAAAAAGCGAAAAATCGCCTGGGTAATCTCATCCGGGTAATTGGAAATAATGAAAGCTCCGCGGGCATGACTGACTCCCTCCTGGACCAGATCAATAACCAGGCTGGTTACGTATAAAGCCAACAAAGCATACATAGCTAGCTCCGCGTTAAAAACCAGCCCCGCCCCTAGGATTACGCAAAAGTCAATCCCCAGCAAAGCCTGGCCCAGACTGATTTTCAAGTATTTATGAATCAGCCGAGCCGCCAGGTCCGTACCCCCGGTTGAACCTTTAGAGCGAAAACAAATTCCCAGGCCAATACCGGCCAGAACCCCCCCATAAATCGTCGCCAGCAGAATGTCGGTAGTCAGCACCGGTAGCCGCGGCGTTATTAGATCCACTAATAGCGAAAGAGCTACTGTACCGTACAAAGACCTTAAAGCAAATCCCAGCCCCAGTTCTTTCAAACTCAACAAAAACAAAGGAATATTTAAGGCCAGGATCACCATTCCGACCGGCAGTGACCAGACGTAATGGACGATAATGGCGATTCCGCTTACCCCGCCGGCCGCAATCTTATTCGGGATTTGAAAGGCAACCAAAGAAACCGCTACAAACAGCGAACCCAGGGTTAGACCCAGGTAATCCAAGATCTCTCCCCACCAAAAATTTTTCGGAT
>CAYXHK010000307.1:0-2357 GCA_964464665.1 uncultured Syntrophomonadaceae bacterium | reverse complement strand
TGGAATTTTCTTGTGAAGACGGTTCGCGGAGTGATTTGGACTTTCTGTGCCGAATCTTAACGGAAGTGATTGAGGCTGGGGCTACTACCGTAAACATCCCGGATACGGTAGGCTATTCGACCCCGGAAGAATATGCGGCGATCATCAAATACCTGCGGGAGAATATCCCAGGCAGCGAGCGGGCGATCTTCAGCGTTCATTGCCATAATGACCTGGGTCTGGCGGTGTCCAATTCTTTGGCCGCGGTGATGGCCGGGGCCACCCAGATAGAATGCGCCATGAACGGGATTGGTGAAAGGGCGGGCAATGCCTCATTGGAGGAGATCGCCATGGCTTTATACACCCGACGCTCTTTTTACGGCAAGGAAACCAACATCAATTACCGGGAGATCTACCGCACCAGCAAACTGGTCAGCAACCTGACCGGGATGCCGGTTCAGCCGAACAAGGCGATTGTCGGCAAAAACGCTTTTTCGCATGAGTCCGGGATCCATCAGGATGGGGTTCTTAAGGAACGGACGACTTACGAAATTATGAACCCCGAGCTGATTGGGATTTTCCAGGATAATCTGTTTATTGGCAAACATTCTGGCCGGCACGCTTTCAGGATACGGCTGCAGGAACTGGGTTTTGAGCTGAGCGATACGGAACTGAGCCGGGCGTTTGCGCGTTTCAAGGCTTTGACCGACCGTAAAAAAGAGATTACGAATGCAGATCTGGAAGCGATCGTTCAGGAAGAAATCCGGGCCATTCCCGAGAAGTACCGGCTCGACAACCTGCATTTTTTCAGCGGTTCCCATGTGGTGCCGACGGCCACGGTGGGGCTTTTCTGCGGTGGGGTTATCGTCGAAGAGGCAGCTATTGGCGACGGACCGGTTGATGCCGCCATGAAAGCCGTAGATAAAATCACCGAGTTAAACGCTACCCTGCACGAGTATTCTTTGAACGCGATCACCGGAGGCAAGGACGCGCTTGGCGAAGTAACGGTCCGCGTGATGCATAACGACCGCTACTTTATTGGCCGCGGCGTAAGTCCGGACGTTATTGAGGCCAGTGTAAAGGCTTACGTTGACGCGCTCAACAAAGTAGCCTATGAATTGGATAGAGCTCAGGCCAAAGCCGGGGGGCAGCCGGTGTAAAGAGCAGATCAGGCCGGTCAGCTGGTAAAGGTTTCGTTCTACTGCACGGCTGTTTTCGCCGCGTAAACTCACCAGGCAATAAGCGTAAGCTTGGCGGAGTTTACCGGTTTTACCGCGCGGTGGCAATCGCTGAGAGTACACATCGCTTAGCGCAAATAGGCAGCATTTAGTTTAAGCTGTATGTCTAATTCGTACTTGGGAAAATTAAAAGGGCCGGGCAGTCTTAGGAACGCCCCGCTCTTATTTTTTTCTCCTCTTGCTCTTAAAGGTTCAAGCGGATATGATATAAAGAGCAAACCAAGAAACTTAGCAAGAAACTAACCAAGAGCAAACGAAGAAACTAAGGAGGATAAGATTGTGGCAATGACCGATAATTGGCTGCCGGCTGTACCGACCGATCTTATATCCTTAGAATCTTTTTTACTGGTTTTAGATATTGCGCTCGTTGCTTTCCTCCTCTACCAGGTGCTGATGTTTATCCGCGGAACGCGGGGCATGCAGCTTCTAAAAGGGCTGATCGTCTTAATCGCCTTTTCCGGGCTGATCAGCTGGCTGCACTTGGATACGGTAGCCTGGATCCTCGATAAGGTGTGGGCGAGTTTATTCATAGCCGTGCCAGTCATCTTCCAGCCGGAGCTTCGCCGGGCTTTGGAACAGTTAGGCCGGGGTCAATTTTTTACAAGCCATTCAAATCAGTTAAAAGGAGAAGACCTCTATCGCTTGATCCGGGAGATCGTAAAAGCGGTCATGGAGATGTCCCGAACGAAGACCGGGGCCTTGATCGCGCTGGAAAGAAAGACTGGACTGCAGGATTACGTTGAGGGAGCGATCCGGGTAGACGGATTGGTTTCCGCAGAATTACTGGGCAATATTTTTATTGACAAAACCCCGTTGCACGATGGCGCGGTAGTGATCCGGGGGGACCGGGTGCTGGCAGCCGGCTGTCTTTTTCCCCTCTCTGACAACCCTTATATTGAAAAGGAATTGGGGACGAGACACCGCGCGGCGCTGGGAGTTACGGAAGGCACGGATACTATTGCCGTAGTTGTTTCGGAAGAGACCGGAATCATTTCTTTGGCCGTGAATGGACAGTTGCTGCGTCATCTGGACGAGAAGCTCCTGAAAGAACAGTTGGAGAAATTATTGCAGCCGGAGAATCTGCGCGCCGGTTTTAAAGGTTGGAAGTGGTCGCATGGCTGAAAATAACAATAAACATCA
>CAYXHK010000306.1:0-2379 GCA_964464665.1 uncultured Syntrophomonadaceae bacterium | reverse complement strand
TGACTTCTATAGAGTAATGTCCAACTTGGGTGAAAGCGGCAGCGAAGACGATCCGGCTCTGTCCGCCGATAATCCCACTGACTTGCCCGAACGGGTCAACGTGTTAATTATTGGCGCGGATACGCGTCCCAATGAAACGCGCGCCCGATCCGACGCCTTGATGGTGGCCAGCATTGACCGCAGCACCGGACGGATTGCCGTGCTTTCCGTGCCTCGGGATACCCGAGTAAATATACCTGGCTACGGAAACAATAAGATTAATGCGGCTTACGCTTTAGGCGGGGCCAAGTTAGCCGTCAAAACCGTGGAATCGGTGGTGGGCGTACAAATTCCTTACTACGTGGCGACTAATTTCAATGGATTCAAAGACATCATTGATACCCTTGGCGGAGTGACCATAAACGTCGAGCAGCGGATGTATAAACCGGAAGAGGATATTAATCTGAAGCCCGGCCTGCAGCGATTAAACGGCTATGATGCGCTTGGCTTTGTCCGTTTTCGCACTCTTCCCCTGGGAGATATTGATCGGGTTGCAAATCAGAAAAAGTTTTTGATGGCCTTGGCGGAAGAGTCTTTTAAACTCAAAACCATAACCAAGTTACCGCAGTTGATCCCCCAAATCCAAAATTGCGTGGACACCAATTTTACGCCAGGGGAAATGTTAGACCTGGCGGTCGCCGCAGTTAAAACTGACCCGCAGAATATGGTGGTGACAACCCTTCCCGGAGATTTCCTGGAATTGCCCGGCGGCAGCTACTGGCAGGTAAATACGAAACTGACTGCTGGCTTAATGAATCGGCTGATGGAACCAGGGGCGGTGGCTCCCGTATGGCAGCCGACCAGCATTGTGATGCGTCCTCAAACTACTGAAAAATCAACCGGTGAAGAGTCTGTCGGGGATAAGGATAAAACCGCCGATTCAACTAACGATTCAACTAAATCAAACAGTAAAACCGATACGGGTACTAACGACAAATCTAAGGATTCACCCAAAACTGGGGACTCCGCCAGTAAAACCGGAACCGGAACTGATGACAAAACGGGGGACTCTACAGGTGAAACCGGGGACTCTACGAACAAAACTGGAACCAGTACAGGCACTAGTGCCGGAACTAAGTCTGGTAACAAAACGAACGCTACTCCGCCGGTAAAATCAGAAACTAAAAACAACACGACTACGAAAACGACTACCCCTACAAAGACTTTTTCAACCACCACGAACACGGCCAGAAGTTAGGGGAGCATGTTAAACCAACCAATTCCATCAACCTATTTCACCAACCTAGTGCTTAGGAGCGAGTTTAAAGGAAACGGCAATTTTTATTATTGCATTGCAGATAGAGTTTAAAAGCAATCTGAACCGACAAATCAGTCAGTTTTATGTATAACAAAAAAGGGCTGCCCCATACGGGGCAGCCTTGTTGTATCCTGCATTTCTGTTATCCTGCATATTTGTTTAAATGGTTTTCTATTACGGACAAATCCTATTACTGATTAATCAGGCTAATCAGGGACAGGCGGCGATTACTTCGCGGCCCTTTTTGATTGCTGATTAATCAGGGCTTAAGGCCGCCCATTTCACTAGTCATGGGCTGCTTCTGATTCTTCAGCGTCTTCTCTGGTTTCGTGTACCGTACCCCACGGATGTTGGGGCGGCGCATAAATCGAGTATAGTTTAATAGGCTCGCGGCCCGTGTTGACGAGGTTGTGCCAAGTGCCGGCCGGGACGAAAATTACATAGTCGTCGTAGACTTTGCGGCGAAAATTTAGTCTGTATCTGCTTTTTCCCATCATAACAATGCCTTCTCCCTGTTCCAGACGCAAAAACTGATCCACATCGGGATGCATCTCGACCCCAATCTCATCCTCAATGCTCATCAGGGTAAGCTGCAGATGATTACCCGTCCACAAAGCGGTGCGGAAATTATTGTTTCTCAAGGTATCTTCCGTAATATTAGTTACAAATGGGTAGGGGCCATGGTCCTGGAAATTACGGTCGCCTTTACCGTGTTTCTGAGCACCCTTTGAATACATGTATCTATCGTCATAGTAACGATTCATTTTATCATTCCTTCCTTTTCTTTTCTTTTCTTTCCTCTTGGGAATTCCTTGCCCGAAATTCTTCATATATAACCTGGGGCTTTTACCAAATGAGGCGTACCGGAGACGTGTTTATTATGGGCCAATATAAAAATTTACTGCTTGTTACATCATATATAATAATTGGCAAATTGGTTCCAGTGCCGGTCCTGGATAATGGGAAAAAGCAGGGAAGCAGAGTCATTTTTGGATGCAAAAAGAACGTCACCCCGCTTCCTTTTGTTCCTGCACTGCATCAATGCCTCTCTGCTTCCAATATATTGAAAAACGACAAAACCA
>CAYXHK010000305.1:0-2395 GCA_964464665.1 uncultured Syntrophomonadaceae bacterium | reverse complement strand
CCAGAAAATAAGGAAAAGAGACGCAGCCGGGATCTCAAACCCGGGCCGGAGCTGCTGGCCCCGGCCGGTGAGTTTGCGGCGCTTAAGGCTGCCGTAGAAAATGGAGCGGATGCGGTATACCTGGGGGGCAAGAGTTTCAGCGCCCGGGCGTCAGCCGCTAATTTTACCCGGGAAGAACTGCTCGATGCCGTGGATTATGCCCATCTGCGCGGTGTCAAACTCTATGTGACTCTAAATACCCTGATTGACAACCAGGAATTGGACGAAGCCCTGGAATATGCGTATTTCCTGCAGCGGATTGGTGTGGATGCTCTGATCATCCAGGATTTGGGCTTGCTGTTTAAGCTGCGGCAGGTGTTGCCGGAATTAAGCCTGCATGCCAGTACCCAGATGACAATCCATAATGCGGAAGGGATCCGTTTCCTCGAAAAATGGGGGCTTAAGCGGGTGGTTTTGGCCCGGGAAGTATCTCTGGAGGAGATACTTCAAATCCGGAAGCAAACCGATTGTGAACTGGAGGTTTTTGTGCACGGAGCTTTATGCATTTCTTACTCGGGTCAGTGTCAGCTGAGCAGTCTGATTGGCGGCCGCAGCGGGAATCGTGGACGGTGCGCCCAGCCTTGTCGCATGGTTTATGGACTCGAGCAGGGGGTAGCGGCAAGTGACACTCGGGGGATGGCAAGACCGAACCCGGTGATGGCTTATGCACTGGAGCCGGGGGAAGCGGCAGCGAGTCCCCCAGCCAAGGGGCTGGCCGGGGACAGCTATATGTTGAGCACCCGGGATTTGAATACGCTTAAACTCTTACCGCAAATAGTGGGGGCCGGGGTTGCTTCCTTAAAGATTGAAGGCCGGATGAAGCGCCCCGAGTATGTAGCCACCGTAGTTAGGACGTATCGGGCGGCGCTCGACCGGCTTTTGGCGAATCCCGCGGCTTACGAGGTCTTTCCCGAAGAGGAGCGGGTTTTGGAACAGATATTTAACCGTGATTTTACGCCCGGTTACCTGTCCGGCAATCCGGGGGGCGATCTGATGAGTTATCAGCGGCCGAACAACCGGGGACTGTACCTGGGCCGGGTGGTGGACTATATACCCCAGACTAAGCTGGTTCGGGTCAAGCTGGAGGAAACGCTGCGTTTGGGCGATGGTTTAGAGGTTTGGGTAACCCGGGGCGGGAGACAGGGACTCAAAGTGGAGCAAATATCGGTGGCCGGCGTTTTTCAAGAGGAAGCCTATCCAGGGGAAGTCGCGGAGCTTAAGGGCGATTTGGCTGCGCACGCGCGCCCGGGAGACCGGGTCTTTAAAACACACGATGCTAAGTTGATGGAACAAGCGCAGCAGTCGCTTCGGGGAACGCAGCGCCGGATTCCTTTGTGGCTGAAAGTTCGGGCCGCGATTGGGGAACCGCTGGTGCTTAATGCCAGGGACCAGAACGGAAACTACGCCCGGGCGGCAACAGAGTTTATTGGCGAAGCAGCGCAGCGTTTTCCCTTAACCCCGGAATCGGTTCGCGCGCAACTGGACCGACTGGGTGCCACGGTGTTCAGTTTGGCGGAAATCGAATACGATCTGGCCCCGGGGGTGATGGTGCCGGTCAGCGCGATCAACCAAGCCCGGCGTAAGCTGATCGCGGATCTGGAAACGCAAAGACTGGATACGGCCAGGAGCCCTGCGGTCTCTCAGGCGGAGTTTGAGCGCCGTTTAACTGATTCAAGGCGAAAAAGCCGCAGTCCGGAGAAATCGGAAACGTTAGCTTTTCCCCAGATAGAGCGCGGCTCATTAACGAAAGATACGGGATTAGACCGAAAGGGTTTTTCGGGCGTGCGGCCCAGGCTCTCGGTTGCGGCAGGGGACTTTGAAGCCGCCTGGGCGGCGGTCCAGGCGGGAGCGGACCAGATTTACCTGCCAGAGCATACCTGGCGCAGCAAAACCGCTGCGGATAAGCGGTGGCGGGAAAAACTCCTGGAAAGTAAACCGCAGTTTCCAAACGTTCGCTTGATCGCTTCTGTACCGCGGTTGTTTTTTGCCGGGGAGAGGGAACCGATCTTAAGGCAGATTGCCTTTTGGGAGCAGGAACATCCCGGGGTGTTGTCGGGTTGGCTGGTCGGCAATCCCGGCGGGCTGCAGCTGTTAAGCGAAGCAAAAGCGACCAGCCCTATTTATGCGGATTATCCCTTGAACTGTTTCAACCGGTACACGGTGCAGGGGCTGCTTGAGCTTAAGCTGCACCAGATTACCCTTTCCCCGGAACTCAATTACGGACAGCTAAGTCGGCTGGACACCCCGATGGAGCAGCTGGAGGTCATGGTGCACGGAGCCTGGCCGCTGATGGTTTCCGAGCATTGTGTTGTGGGCGCCCGTCAGGGCAACTGCGCCGGGCAAAAGATTTGCCAGG
>CAYXHK010000304.1:0-2397 GCA_964464665.1 uncultured Syntrophomonadaceae bacterium | reverse complement strand
GGTGTTTTCCGCCAGCCGAATGGCCTTAATGCCCGGATGGTGTAAGTCCAGATAATCCTGTACCTTTTGAAATAACGGCATTGTTGCTGACCCTCCATAAGCAAAGTATTATAACAAAATTAGTATAATATAAAAACTATATATAATGATCTGATTCGAGCTCTCGTTTAAATATCCTCGATCTTAAAATACCTTAGCTTTGAATTTCTATTAACTTTAAGTCTTCAATAAATTTAAGTTTCAATTAATCCGGTGGGGTTGCTATTTGCGCCGCTGCTCCGGCCTTTAAGCATTCCATGGTTGAGATTAAATAAGCGATGCGTAAAACCTCCCGGATTTCGTCCTCCGTGGCTCCCTCATCCCGGGCTTGCCCGGCTAAAGACCGGACTCCGGCCTCGGAACCTTTGAAGGCATCCAAAGCTAAAGCAATTAATAATTTTGTTTTGCCATCAAGAGCCCCCGGCTGCATCGCCAAATCGATCGTGTCCTGCAGCAGCTTAAAAGTTGGTGGATCGGTCTGGGCCAGATCCGCCGCAAACTTGGGAGTAATAAAAGTCATGCTCCGCTCAGTCTCCTTTTCCACCGGGTTTATCGTCACCTTATTCTACCACTTTAAATCTGTCGCTACAATTTAACATCAGTTATTGCGGTATTATAGTTTTTATAGTTAATTACAGTTATAAATTACAAACATAAGCACCAATCTCGATTTTCAAGATTGGCGCTCAACGATATCCGGATATTTTTGCTGATTATTTATGGTTTGACCATTTATATTTTGATCTGTTTATGATTTTACCTATAGATTCAGGATTTTACCTAAGATTTATGGTTTTACCCATAGATTCATGGTCCCATAGTCGCCGCAAATATTGCAATTATTAATCAACTGGCCGGAAAACCGATACCCACAGCGAGCTGCCACCAGGTTCATCCCGGTAGATAGCGCCCGCGCCAGGGTAAAAACGGTATTATAACCCATTGCGGCCAGCTTATTTTCCATGCTGCGATATAGCTGAAGCATATAACCTTGCCCGGCAAACGCGGGGTCCGTCGCGCAGTCGCTCAACTCTGCACTTAAGTTAAATTGATCTAGTTCTGCTCCGATAGCACTGACGATTTGCCCGTCTATCTGGATATATAAATAGGGGATACCGCTTTTAATTTGCTTCGACAAATACTTTGGCTCTGTGATCCGACTAGGATAAGTTGTAAACATCTGGCTGTAAAACTCCGAAAGACGGTCCGCATCGGCTGGTCGGGCCCACTGGAAACAATCGCCGGGAATAGAAGTAGTCTTGGCTGGCGGCGTAAAACACCGGCTAAATACTGTTTCCAAGACTGCGTCCTCTTTCGCCTTCTGATCCCGAACCTTGCGGTTGGGGTTTAAATAAGCGGTAACCCACCAGGAATCCTCCTCCTGATAATAACCAGGAATTTTTCCTTCTAATTTAAAGCCCTGCCCGATAAATGGGGAAACCTGCCGGGGAACCCCCTTAACAATAATCTTAGTGCATTTAGATTCTTGAGCCGTTTGTTTTAATTCCGCAATGCGCTGCGCTAAACTGTTTATTGGTTGGCTGCCGAATTGGTTTTTCAAGTCAACGATGATGCGTCGATTCAACAGATCGATTTGTCCATTTGTTAAAGATCCATTTGTTAAAGGTTCAACTGTTAAAGATTCATTTGTTAAAGGTTCAACTGTTAAAGATTTATTTGTTAAAGGGTCAACTGTTAAAGATTTATTTGTTAAAGGGTCCATCTTTAAAGGTTTAGTTTGCCACATTTCCAGTCCCCCCCTTAATGGCTGACGGGGTAAGCTTTCGCCTTCCTAAGCGGTGGTTATCGAGGGGTACCAGATTTATACCCTTGCCGGCCAATAACCCGGCAATCCCTATGGCCGCTTCATCATCATGTCTTCTCTTGCCGCTTCCACAATCATTGCCTGAAGCATTGCATGAAGCATTACCAGAATCGTTACCTGAGCTGACTTGCGGTGACGGTTCCTTATAGGCGCAGATAACCCCTTCATAATTCCGGAGGATTACCTGATCTCTCGACTGACTAATTACATAGTTTGGCCCTACCGGAATTTTTCCCCCACCACCAGGAGCATCAACTACAAAGGTAGGAACTGCCATCCCCGAGGTATGCCCGCGAAGATTCTCCATAATCTCTATACCTTGAGCTACCGGGGTCCTAAAATGCTCTAAACCGGGAGAGAGATCACACTGATACAGGTAATAAGGCCGCACTCTAAGGGTCAGTAGTTCCTGGAACAGCTTTTTCAGTAAATGAGGATCATCATTTACCCCTTTCAGCAGCACACTCTGGTTTCCCAGAGGAATACCCGCGTCAGCCAGCCGGGCACAGGCCTCTCTAGCCTCTGGAGTAAGC
>CAYXHK010000303.1:0-2404 GCA_964464665.1 uncultured Syntrophomonadaceae bacterium | reverse complement strand
ACTTCACCACGGTTTAGAAAATGTCCCTATCACGCCGTGGAGAACGGCCGACCCTTTTTTGTTTAAAAACTACCGGGCCGGGAGAGTCCAGTTTAATCATCGGAATAATCACTACAGCGGCAACTAAAGTCAAGGAAATTCCCACGATCGCTCCGGCAATGTCCATCATCCTTTTTATCACTTGGGGGACCGGATTCAGCGCAACCGTATGATACGTCAAGACCGGCATGGGTCCTAACATGAAACTGTGTACTTGGGCGAGGCTTAAATTATAGTCCAGAATATGCTGCACCGTTAACCCCATCCGTAAACAGATCGTCATGTACTTATCAGCATCTTCGGTGAAATTCCGAGGCAAGATAAAGATTGCCTGGTCAGCCATGTTCCTCATTAATATATCTTTAAAGGTTGCGGGGTCCAGGACGCCTAAATTAGTATCCTCCCTGACAACTTGGTTGGCTTCAATATTGATTACGCCGATGGTTTTATACCTTAAATGGGTTTTGTGAATATACTTTCTAAACAAGTTATACGTGTTCCCGGAACAGACCAGGATAATTCGGGTCAGATCATTGTATTTATTCAGATGCCGATAGATTAAAGTGACCCCATACCTTTCCAAAAAACAAATAACCGGACAAAGCAGCAGGAATAAAGCGATAAAGATTCGGCTCGTGCTGGTTTCTCTCACAAAGAAGAACAACGCCCCTAAAAGCAATCCAGAAAAAAAGGTCGCGAAAAAGACACTGCGAAGAATCCGACCCAGATAATAAAAAGTGGTTTTATTATACATCCCGCGATAACCCATGACCGAGATCCAAATCGGGACAAATACGATAATAATCCACATGTAATCCATGATCGGCCGCATTACTGTCAGCTGGGTACTAATCAAGTAAGTAATTAAATAGGTAATAAATAAAAATACTACATCTATAAAAATCTGAGTAATATTCGCATAGGCTAGTTTATAACTACTATCTATACTATTTATGACTCCTCACTCCTAAAAAGGATTGGTATTGCATATAATGCTCTGACTTCTTAGTTTCGATTGGTACATGCAGAACAACAGTTATTATTAATACTGCTTGGTTTATTAGTTTATTCTCAAAAATTGCTCGTTGGCATCGAAAACTATAAACTTGTTTAAATTTCGCTAGGCTTAATTTGTTGCCAGTGCCAAACTGCCTGTCTGTCAAATATTTATTATAAGGGGATAGGTATAATGATAGTTCCAAAGAAAGTCCAGGAGATTTTGGATGATTATTTTCAGATGATTAAGCCGTTGGACCTGTTGGAATCCTTTTATTTATACGGTTCTATCTCTATTGGCGCATTTGTTGACGTGTACAGTGATATAGATTTTTTTACCGTAATCAAAAGAAATGTTTCCCCCCCAGAACTTGAAACCCTGAAGCAAATTCACGAGAAGCTGATGATAAAATATCCTCAAACTGATTTAATGGGATATTATCTGGCTAAAGATGAACTTAAATCCTTAAAAGACAATACCGCAAATTGTCTTTGCTTTATTGACGGTGTTTGCCGGGGTTATACCAAATTTGATACAAACTCAGTTGATGCCTATCAATTAAAAAAATATGGTATAGCCATTTTTGGGCCAGAAGCGGCTAGTCTCGATTATGAAATAACCCCGAATATTTTTAACCAAGAAAAAATGCTGCAGGAGTTCACCTCCTACTGGCTGGTATTCATCAATAAGCCCAGCATCAAGTACAAGGGATTGTTTGACATTGCCGTTATTGATTGGGTTGTCTTGGGAGTGTCCCGCATATATTTCTGCTATAAGGAGAAAGACGTTACATCAAAGCTCCGTGCCGGCGAATATGCCCTGCAGGCATTTCCAAAGAAGTGGGATCGGATCATCCGCGAATCAATGAGATTGCGCACTGGTAACAAGACATCTTATTATAGATGGCCCTTCCTGAAACGAAGAAATGACGTTATTAATTATGTAAAATTCGTTTATAACGAGTGTAAAAAATCACAAGCCCTATAAAATCCACAACGATAAAAACCCTAGATGTGAAATATCTAGGGTTTTTATCTAAACATCGTAAGGCATTAATTCAATTACTATCGAATTAGCACAAATATAATGCGTTACATAACAACATCCGCCAAGCTATATTTAAGGGCCTTTTGCAGCTCTCCCAGGCTGAGTTCCACCTGATACCCGATTTTCCCGGCACTGAAGATGATTGAATCAAAATCAGCGGCTGACGCGTCAATTACCGTCTTAAAGCTTTTTTTCATGCCAATCGGCGAGCAGCCCCCATGCACATATCCCGTAAGCGGCAACAAATCTTTTGCTTTCAGCATCTCAGCCGCTTTCTCGTTAACGTTTTCCGCCGCTTTTTTTAAATCCAGATCCGCGGCA
>CAYXHK010000302.1:0-2405 GCA_964464665.1 uncultured Syntrophomonadaceae bacterium | reverse complement strand
GGGGGTTAAAGCGGTCTTCTTGATTTTGGGCGCCATGGGGATTGCTACTATGTGGGAAGCGGTGTTTGGGGATGTAGGGGTAGCCCTGATCGCCATTTTTAACGCGATGCGGGTCATGAATACCGACGGTTTCTAAAAGAAAGAATAATTCGCTTAAACTAGTTAACTTGAACTTCAGTTAATCGAAAAGCAGACCACGCTAAATGGTTTGCTTTTTTATACCGTCAGTCTAAGATGAAGACATAATTTTATAGGATGACCGGGGGCGGGGTAATAAATGATTCGTTCCGTCCGACTAGAGGAAAGAGCATTTTTCCCTGATAAGCTTCATCTTTGGTTCTGAACCCGCACTTTTGCCAAAATTGGGCGGCTTCCGGCCGCGAGTAAAGCGTTATGAAACTATAGCTGTTTTGCAATGTAATCCAGGATTTAACCAAATCAACGATCTTGATCCCCAGACCTTGACGTCGAAGCGGCAACGCCAGGACCAGGTAGTCTACCTTGACCCACCGTATTTCGGCTCCGGCTTCTTTTGCGTTCTCCCAGAAACGCAGACGCAGATACATACCCGGCGGAGATTCAGCGGTTGTTGTTTGATAATTATCCAGACTCCGTACAATATATCTTTGGTCCGCTTCGATAAATGCCTGTAGTTTTTCCCCCAGAACGGACTCTATCTGGTCAGCCAACTGCTGCCAGCTGTTTAGGCTCGGAAAAGAGAAAGCCAAGGTGGGATTAGGGAAAACTGGGCTGGAATCCATTTAAATCAGCCCCTTACGGTTATTCGGTTTTAATTTAAAATTTAATTTAATTATAGATCTTGGCTTTGGGGAAAAAAGTCGAAACAACACGGCGTTTAGAAAATTGCGAATAATTAAAACGACGGTTAAATAAATTGCCTGCGCAGCTTTATAGCTCAAGCTAAGCCTTGATCAACTATTGTCAGAATTTTCTCGGGGGTCTTGGGTGCCAGTCGTGTATCAAACAGATATTAATGGTATAATATAACTATAGGTGCTCTTATTTAATTGCATTAGAACTATATTAATAAGACCGGGTTTCCTATAGGCGTATTGAAACTTACGTATCGAAACTTAATATTGAAATTCTTGATATGATGCCGGATATAAGGCTGATTGCTGGTTGATGGCAAGCCGGAGGGAGAGGTCAAAATGCACGACACCTTTTTACCTATGACAACTCACCTGGAAGAAATAAGTAATATCCTCAGACAAACTTTGGAAACCCCAATCGCCATGAATCCCATTAAAAGAAGAGAACAGGTAGATTTTTATACCCGGACCTACTGGTGGAGAACTGACACCACCAATCCGATCGTGCGCGGGCAAGGCTCCTTTAGCAATGTGCAGTTGCAGATGGAGTTTGATATCCAGGAGAAAAGGGTAGGCATTGATTTTCTTTGTATTCCGGATGCGCATAAAGGGCAGGGCAAGGGCCAGGTGATCATGGATAAGATCATGGAAATAGCGAAGCAATTGGGTTATCAGACGATTGATATTGACGCTCAGGAGAGCAGTGTGCCGTTTTGGCTGAAAGCAGGCTTTGAAGACTTACTCCCGGAAAGTTCCCGCTTCCCCAAAGCTATGCGGTACCGGATTAAGCACTGTTCCCGAAAGGCAGACTATTATATTTCTAGATAAATATAAGCTTTTAGCCAAATAATGATAAAGTATAGTGTTCATAATTTAGAAGCAATATGCTATAATATAAATGAAGGCAGGATCGAAAAATGAAAGAGGGTTTCTACGGAAACCAAATAAAAGCAAAGGGAGGAGGGTTTACCGGCAAACTTGCAGGTCACACATCTCTGGTAAAGGATGGAAACGGAACGAAAAGGTAACAGGTTCTTTGATTCAATTAAGTCCGTTAGTTCTAGAAAACCGTGAGAAGTGAGGTATTAAGCAGAAAAAGTCGGTATCCTCAGGTGGATTAATTTCGTGACAAATCAAACAGAATATTGTGCAAACGGTGAGAGACCGTCCTGGCTAAATTGCTTCCAATAGGCTTGTGAAGGAAGCGCATTGACCCGCTCCACGGGTGATCCAGGACGGTCTCTATGTTTTTGTACAGGAGCATCGTTTAAGGAGCATCGTGGCCGAGGTGTCAGAAGCTATTGGCCCGAAGTGGTCTGCCTTTAGTCTCGAGGCTTTCGCCCTGATTCAGACTTAGATGCGACTATTTCAATGGAGGAGCATCGTGGCCGAGGTGTCAGAAACTATTGGCTCGAAGTGGTCTGCCTTTAGTCTCGAGGCTTTCGCCCTGATTCAGACTTAGATGCGACTATTTCAATGGAGGAGCATCGTGGCCGAGGTGTCAGAAACTATTGGCTCGAAGTGGTCTGCCTTTAGTCTCGAGGCTTTCGCCCTGATTCAGACTTAGATGCG